>JASLMQ010000799.1 GCA_030746455.1 Candidatus Latescibacterota bacterium | reverse complement strand
GATTATCCAGATGAAGACGGCAGACACGGATGTCTCTCAGGACGCCGAGCACATTGTGAGGAACTCGCTGCCGGCGAAGGATCTGGTGGAGCGTCTCAACTTCGCCGTTCAGGGAGAGAGTGATGGCACTATCCACCCGGTCTCCGTTAACGATGCCGTGGAGAAGGCGTTTGAGGCGGCCCGGCCCAGATGGAAGGACGGGCCGGAGGCTGAAGGGATCGCGATCCAGGTGCGCGTGGACCTGGGCGATGTCGTCCAGGTGAGGGGCACCCCGACGGGGCTGTATGACATTGTGATCAACCTGCTTTTCAACGCGGTCGACGCGTTGCCGGAGGGCGGCGAGATCCGGATCCAGACCGCGAATTCGGATCGCGGGGCAAGGCTCACGGTGAGCGACTGCGGAGTCGGCATGGATGAGGAGACCTGCCGGCGCGTGTTCGAGCCCTTCTTCACCACCAAGGCGAATGTGGGGACCGGACTAGGTCTGTCGACCGTCCACACCATACTCACCCGGTGGGGGGGCGGCATCGATGTGGAGAGCGCGCCGGACAGGGGAACCACCTTCACGATCCACCTTCCCGCCTGGGAGGGGCCAACGACGGGTCCTGATGAGGGGGTCGAGAAGGAGGAGAAGCGTCGGGGGCGCGTGCTTGTCGTCGAGGATGAGGAGGTGGTCTGCCAGGTACTCACCGACCTCCTGTCCGACGACTATGACGTCCGGGTGGTGATGAGGGGGAAAGAGGCCGTAGAGGATTTCGTCCCCGGCCAGTGGGACGTGGCACTGATCGACCTGGGCATGCCCGAGATGCCGGGCGACAGGGTGGCGGAGACCATCAGGGCGGCAGATTCCCTTGTGGCCACCGTCCTGATTACGGGGTGGAAGCTCGAGCCGGACGATCCCAGGGTCTCCGTGTTCGACTTCCGGCTTCAGAAGCCCTTTGCGCCGGTCGAGCAGGTTGCGGAGACCGTGCAGCAGGCGATGCGGCTTCACGATGATCGCGCTCAACGGCAGGGGTAGCCAGTGTCGGGGAGAGGGGCGTGATAGCCTCTGTCGGGGTGTCGACACCCGCGGAAGAGAGGGCGTGTGAGCATAGTCATACGAGGTAGCCGATTCCTGTTTCTCGCGATGGGCGTGTGCCTGTTGGGCTATCTTTTGTGGCGGGTGGGTGTCCGCAGCGTTTTCGAGCAGGTGCTCCTGATCGGGTGGGGCATCGTCCCGGTGCTCATCGTTTCGCTGAGTGTGAAATGCAGCAACACTCTCGCCTGGCGGATGGCCTTCCCGCCTGAAGGGAGTCGACCCGGGTACGGTCGGCTGCTGACCGTCTACCTCGCCGCGGATGTGGTCAATCTCCTTCCAACGGCCAATATTGGCGGCGAACTGGCCAAATCCTACTTCCTGCGGGCCGAGACCCCGATGACGGAGAGCGCCTCGGCCGTTGTCGCCAACAAGACCGTCGAGGCGATCACTGGAATCGTCTTCGCCGCGGCCGGTGTGGGACTGGCCCTGTCCAGCCTCCCTCTGGTCGAGCGGCTTCGCTCCGGCCTCATCGTTGCGGTCTTCGTGGTCGGGTCGGCCGTCGGCCTCGCCTTCCTCCTGCAACGCAGACGCCCGATCGGGCGTCTGCTCGGGTTCCTGGGGCGCCTGCGGATTCGGATCGGTGCCCTGGAGCGCAGAAGGGAGGCGGTCGACAGCATGGACGCGCACCTTTCCGGGTTCTACACGACCAACCGTCGTCGGTTCCTGCTGTGCACGCTCCTCCACTTCGGCAGCTGGATCATGGGCGTGCTGGAGGCCTATCTGATCATCCGATTCATGGGCCAGGAGGTGGCCTTTACGACCGTTTTTCTCCTTGTGGCCCTCGCTTTTGTGGTCAAGGCGGCGTTTTTCTTCGTTCCGGCCAGCATCGGGGCCTTCGAGGCCGGACAGACCTACCTCTTCTACCTGCTGGGCATGACGCCGGCCCTGGGGCTTTCCGTTGCGTTGATTCAGCGCTTCAGGCAGGTCCTGTGGATGGGAACGGGCCTGGCCTTGCTCTATCTACAATCCGGCGCCAGGCCGGACCCTGTAGACGGCTCCCCACCCTGACCGGGGAGGCAATCGGCAAGCCGACCGGTTGCGGTTCAAACCCTCCAGCCTCCGGCGGCATCCTAGTAAGTGAAAGGTCTCGAAGGTCCGTGGCACCAAAGGTGTATCCATGACGGGAGCCCCTGAGGGGAGCAGGCCCGGTAGGGCCGACTCCGACCGTCTGATCCGGCGGGCCCAGGACGGAGATCAGACCGCCTTCGAGACCCTGTACCGGGAGAACGCCGGCCGGATCTATGCGCTGTCCCTGAGGCTCGTCTCCGACCCCAGGCGGGCGGAGGAGCTGACCCAGGGGGCATTCGTGAGGGCCTGGGAGAAGCTCGGATCATTCAGGGGTGAAAGTACGTTCGTCGTCTGGCTGCACCGGCTCACCGTCAATCTGATGCTGGAGGAACGCCGCTCGGAGGGGCGGCGGACGGCCCGGGTGCTGGTGACGGACGACGAAGACCTGCTACACGGGAGTGCTTCGGCGGGCTCCCCGGAGGCCCGCATCGACCTGGAGCGCGCCATCGCGTCCTTGCCGTCCGGAGCGCGGACGGCCTTCGTCCTTCACGATGTGGAGGGCTACAGGCACGAGGAGATCGCTGAGATGACGGGCCTGGCCATCGGGACATCGAAGGCGCAGCTGCACAGGGCCCGAAGGCTCCTGAGGAAGGCACTGGAGAGATGAACCACGAGGACGCCAGCAGCCGGCTGAACGACTATGTCGACGACCAGCTGACCGCCGACGCGCACGGTGAGGTCGAGGCCCACCTGGAGGGGTGCGACCTGTGCCGGGACGAGGTGCGGTTCCTCCGTTCGCTGTTGGCGGATGCCGCGGCACTTCCCCGGTCGGTGTCCCCGGATCGGGACCTCTGGTCGGGCATCTCCGATCGGATGGATGGGAACGGGGGGGCGTCGGTCGATTTCGAGGAGATCAGGCGCCGTTCCACGTGGCCGCGCTGGAGCCTCTTGGCAGCGGCTGCCGTCCTGCTGATGGCGGCTTCGTCGGCCATCACGGCGTTCATCGTGCGCGACTGGTACGGTGTCTCCCTCGCGGAGGCCCCCC
>JASLMQ010000798.1 GCA_030746455.1 Candidatus Latescibacterota bacterium | reverse complement strand
AGAAGAGGACCGTCAGGTGCTGGAGTGGACGTTCGATTCCGGGCCGGACCCGGATATGGGTTATGTGAACGGCCACCTCTACCGGCCCGACGCCGGATCCGATGGCGCCGCTGTCTCGTGCTACACGAGCGCAGGCAAGGTGTCGCGGCTGATTGCTTACGAGAACGGATGGCGCGTGGAGACGGTGGATCTCAGTGCGACCGCGGTCGACTCCCTGACGTCGATCGCCGCCGAGCTGCTCGACGAAGGTACTCCCAGGAAGGCCCTGCCCGTCCTGGAGGCCGCTGCCCTCCAGCGACCGAAGGACGTTGAGGTGCACACGGACCTCGGGCACGCCTACCTGGAGGCGGGATTCTACGAGCGTGCCGCCGAGGCGTTCAAGAAGGCGATCTCGCGGGGACGGAAGCGGGAGATCGCCGAGGCGTTCTACGGGCTGGGGCTCGTCCATCTGAGGGACGGTCTGGGCGCACCCAGCGCGATCGCCAGCGACAATGCCATCGAGTACTTCCGCGAAGCGCTGATCCGGGACCAAGACCACATCCAAGCCCGATTCGAGCGGGCGAAGGCACGGTACCTGAGGGGTGATCCAGACTCGATGAACGACATCGAGGGGGTGATCAATCGGAACCCCCAGCACGCGAAGGCCTGTCTGCTGATGGGTGACTGGTACGCCAACATCCAGGTCGATTTCGAGAAGGCGATCGAGTGGTACCACAGGTATGCCGAGATGAGGCCCGACGACATCGAGGGCCAGCGCGCGCTGGCCTACGGGTATTTGAGAGCGGGCAAGCACCGGGAGATCCTCGAGCGGTTCGGAGGGCAGGCCGAGGAGGATCCCCGCGCCTACTTACTGGCGCCGATCGTGGCGCAGGCCTGCGTGATTGAGAAGGACCCGGAGCGAGCCCATCGCCTGTATCGTGGCTACCTCGAGAAGCTCGAGCCGGAGGATCGGACGATCTACGAGGACATCCGACTGGTGGCATCGGAGCAAGAGACGCAGGAATACGAGTCGCTCGAGGCAGATGAGCGGCAGGCGTTCGTGAGGCGGTTCTGGAACAGACGGGACTCGGATCTGACCACACCGGTGAATGAGCGTCTGCTGGAGCACTACCGACGCATCTGGCACGCGAGAGAACACTTCGCGGAGAAGGTGCAGCCGTGGGACCGACGTGGCGATGTGTACATCCGATTCGGGGAGCCGGAGCACAAGTCCAGCTCACTGGAGATGAACCTGTTCCAGGACCAGAAGGTGCAGGCGATCAAGGAGCGGATGGCGCTCGACATGTACGGTGTTGCGGGCGTCGGAGAGACCTACGTGGGACCCGTGTTCCCGGTCCGGAGCCGTGTGCTGGAAGAGAGCGTGGGGGATCCAACCGACGATCCAAGAAACGACAAAACCCTGGACAAACGATACAAGAGGTGGCAGCTGTCCGGCACCCCTTCCCTGGAGGGCATGGGCTTCACCGACATGTACGGAGAGGCCAACGAGGACTCGCCGGGTGGAACTCCCGAACCGGGTTGGGAGATCACCGGCGGTGAGGAGGGGGGACAGGAGATCGGGGAGGAGCAGATCGTAGATCGATCGGCAGAGGAGGACTTCTCATTTCTCTTCGAGTTCAACCAGTACCATCCGGTGACACTTGCCGGTGGATTCAGCGCCCGTGTCCCGTGGGAGAGCTGGGTCTACACGGGGGTCGGGCAGGGCATCGAGGTCACGTTCACCGACGAGAAGCTGGGCGGCGTGTACGAATTCGCGCCAATGCCCGTGTTCTCCGCCAGCGTCAAGCGAGATATTTCCCTGCGGCAGATGGCGCAGTTCTCGCGGCACGTGCCGGAGACCGTGTTCGAGCGTGAGGTGGCTACACACCCCGACTACTATTGGCCACGCTATGACGAGCAGCCGATCGATTTCTGGTTCGATCACGCAGACTTCCGAGGCAGCGATGGGCGGAGCGCGCTGGAGGTCTACTGCGGTGTGCCCAATGAGGTGGCTCACTACGCGGACAGCACGGACGTCACCCGAATGACGATTCGCCGTCGCGTGGCGCTGATGCCCGCGAGCGGGGATACGATCTACCGGGCCTCCGCGGAGGTGTTCTACCAGAAGTCGGGGGATCACAGAGACCGTAACGCGTTCGTGCCGGACGTGGTGCGCCTGGAAGTACCGCCGGGCGAGTACCAGATGGAGGTCCGGGGTGATGACGAGGAGAGGGACCGGCTCGGGATCTACCGAAAGACGGTGGATGTGGAGGCCTACGGGACCGACAGCCTCCGCATCAGTGACCTGGAGCTGGCCTGGCGAATCACGGAGGAGCAGGAGCTGGAACGGTTCCGCAAGGGCGACCTCGAGGTGATCCCGATGCCCACACGGAGCTTTCTCAAGGGCCAGCCCGTGTCCGTGTACTACGAGATCTACAACCTGGCGCGGGATGAATTCGGGCAGGCGCGATACAAGGTTGAGTTCACGGTACGAACCCTCGTGGGCGGAGACCGGGGCGGCATCGTTTCCCGCCTGGTACAGTCCTTCACGGGCAGCGAATCGGAGCAGGTAGCGATCCGGTACGAGCAGGTCGGCCGGGAGGAGACGCAGGTGGCGTACGTCGAGCTGGATATGGCAAAGCACGGGTCGGGACGATACGAGCTTCGGGTGGAAGTGACCGACATAGAGAGCGGGGATGTGGCGGCCAAAGAGACGTGGTTTATGGTAGCGGAATGAATCTAGGGCAGGTCAGACCCTCCTTCGCTGGCTTCCTCCTCCGCTGCTGCGCAGCTACGGAAGGACAGGTCGCCAGCTACGGAGGGCAGGCGTGAGACGACTGAGGCGTTCATGGCACCGCACAATGGTAAGCCATGGTCGTGCAGGTAGATGTGAGTGTGACAGCGCGGTCGAGCAGGGAACTTCGGGTGGTTTCGTGCCGTCAAATACTGTGGGTACGTGCGTCGCTGTCGGGGCCCCGAGTGGAGGGCACCCAACGGACACAGCCCTATGACTATTGGGCGTAAACGTCTCATCTACACATACTTGTGGGTGTCCCCGGTGGTGAGGCGGATAGGCCCTTTGCTCTGCGTCCTGGCGGCGATGATCGTGGGTCAGCCGCCCGAGGGAAGAGCTGTGCCCTCCGCAACGGCTGATTCGATCCGCACAGCCGCCTTGCCAGAGTCGGGGCGCACCGGTGTCGCGGACCGCATCCGGGAGCTGACTCAGGCTGTCCGGGAAGACGGGAACCATGGACCGGCGTACCACGAGCTGGCCAGGCTCTACCTTTCGCTGAAGACGGTGCAGGACCGCGACAAGGCCCACGACGCGATCAGACGTGCGCTGGCGGTGGACCCCGGGAACGTGGACTACCAGGTTACGCTGGGCCAGCTTCTGTGGGAGAAGGGGTTCCGGCACAACGCAGCGAGTCATTTCAAGAAGGTCCTGGAAGAACACCCGGAGGATCCGAGGGCGGCTTGCGCCATCGGCAGGTACAACCTGAAGGAGTACGAGAAGTACTGGCACATGATTCACGCCGAGGAGATGGTCGTGGTGGAGTGGAAACACTTCGCGAAGGACCACCTCGACGAGGCCGTACATCATCTCAAGCGGAGCATCGACCTCAGCCCGGACTACCGTGAAGCTTACTACCTCCTGGGGTTTGCGTATCTAGAGAGCGAAGAGCCGCAGAAGCTGATCGACCTTTCGCATAGGCTGCTCCAGCGGCTCCCGGAAGACAAGGATGGTCTGCTGTTCTGCGGTCTGGGGCACCACGCGCAGAAGGATTATGAGGAGGCGCACGCGCTCTACTCTCGAGCTCTGCAGCGAATGGAGCCAGACGAGCGGGTCGTGATGGAGTCGGTGGATCTGATCGCCGCGGAGGATGATCCAGCTCTATCCTTGGACAGCGACCGAAGCGCCAAGGCTGTGGCTGTAGCGTGGAGCGATGGACCGGAGCGTCGGAGGTTTTGGCGCAAGCGTGATCCCCTGCGCCTCACGGAGTTCAATGAGCGGCGGATGGAGCACTACCGGCGTGTGGCCTACGCCAACCTTCGCTTCGGGCAACCGCCGAAGGGGCTCGAGGGCTGGCAGACAGACATGGGCCGGTCGTACATCAAGTTCGGTGCTCCGATTCACCAGGCTGCCCAACGTCCCGAGTGCGATCCGCGCGGTCGCCTGGTGAAGCCCCACCTCGATACCTGGTACTACGAGGACTTCAAACTCACGTTTCGGAACTGGGACGGCCAGGACCGTTGGCGGTTCGATACGACGTATCGAGAGCCACCGAGACGGTTCGCCCGGTACGAGGATCTGGTTGCGCCAGAGGAGATCTTCGAGCGTCAGTCGTCGCGGTACGTCGATCCCTACCGCGAGCGGAAGTACAGTATGCCGCACCAACTCGCGGCCTTCCGCACCGGAGACAGCGTACGGGTCGAGCTGTCCTACGCGGTACCGAAGGACAGGCTCCGAGTGTCGGAGCGGGGGACGACAGCAGAGCTTCAAAGCGGCGTGTTCGTGTACGACGCGGAGTGGGAGGAGGTCTACCGGCACACCGAAGGTCCGAACAAGGTGCGATGGCCACAGAGGGCGGTCTCGACCGACCCACACCTTCTGTCTCTCGCCACGCTGAGCCTGAAGCCTGGCCCGTACCACGTGGTTGTGGAGACCCGAGAGGGTGAGACCGAGTCCGTCGGGACCCTCACGGCGTCGCGGGTCCTCTCTTTCGCCAAGACGTCACTGGCGATGAGTGACGTGCTGCTCGCGCGGCGCATCGAACCGAAGAGCCGTCCGCCGAGGGATCGAGAGGACCTGGAGATCGTGCCCAACCCGCTCCGGACCTACAAGCGGGAGAAGCCGCTCTTCCTCTACCTCGAGGTCTACAACCTGAAGAGGAATGCGTTCGGCAGCACGTCCTTTGAGATCGCCTACCGTATCGGGCGCCCAGAGGAGAACGAGATCGATCCGGAGCTCTTCGTGGCAGTGGACCACCTTGGGGGGACGCCACGAGTGGAGATCGAGACGATGGCGCGGCCCGGCGGCCGACGATGGGATGATACCGAGGTTGACTACCGGGTCCGGTACGTACTGCCGAAGCGGAAGACCGTACTTCCGGAGCTCGAGAGACCCAGCCGGTCGCGCGATGCGGCGGAGCGTACGGTGACGGTGCAGTACGAGGGCGATCAGGCGGACGATCTGACGTATCTGGAGATCGATATCACGAGGGTGCCGGCGGGGGTCTATAGACTGACGGTGATGGTGAGAGACCTGGAGAGCGGGGAGAGAGCGGAGCGGGAGACGTTGTTTAGGGTGGTTGAATAGTAGGCATGTGGGCCGATCCGTTGTCCTCCGCGGTGGCACGAACAACGATTCCACGCGTTGGGATGCACGCTCGATCCCCCCTTGTATTCCCCCCTTTGCGAAAGGGGGGAGGGATCCTGCCTTGCCCGAATCTGATCCCGCAACAGGAGATCCATCGCATGATGAATCCAGATGGGCTGGATAGGGTCATCCAGCGAAGGAGAACGAATAGATGAGTAGCGGCATCACGTGGGTGGATACGCACGTTCACGTGAGCAACATCGGGCGCGGTGGCGAGGACCGAGGGGATATCCTGCCGTCGCTGCTCGACGTGATGAAGGGCAGCGGCGCGGACCTGCGTTTCGCAATCAGCGTGGACGGGCCCTGGATCAGGCGAATGATGGAGGATCCCACCCAGATCCTCGAAGGCAACCGGTTCATCCACGACCTGGCCAACCGCGCGCCAGATCGACTCCGGGGTGCCTGCACGATCAATCCCCACTTCCTCGACGCCTCGCTCGACGCCATGCGCGTCTGCTTCGAAGAGTGGGAGTTCCCCCTGTTTGGCGAGATGCTGCCCTACATCATGGACTACCGGATGAATACCGATTCGGTGGCCACGCTGGTCCGAGCCGCGGCGGAGTACGGAAAACCGGTGCAGGTCCACATCTCCACGTCCAACAGCGGCCCACAGGGGCCGTTTGAGGGGGGCGGGACAGAACAGCTCGAGGACCTGATGGACCTGGCAGAGCGTGTTCCCGAGGCGAACACCATCCTGGCGCATTTCGTGGGTACTGAGAAGGATGACCCGCCGGTCGTCTCCGGATATCTCGACCAGATCGAGCGGCGATACGGCAGCTTCCCGGGCAACTTCTGGGCAGAGATCAGAGACTTCAACTCACCCGGCGTGCCTGTGGCGCTGGAGCGGATACCGAAGGACCGCCTGATAGTCGGAACGGACTGGGTGACGCGGGAGGGCCCGCCATTTCTGCCCTATGGGGTCGTTTTCGGGACGAAGCGAGCGGAGGACAATCCCCACAGCCCGGGTGTGGAGCGGATGGTCCAGTTCCTGGCCGACTCGGGGGCCACTGAGGACGATATCGAGGGGATTGCATATCGGAACGCAGCCGGGCTGCTGAGAATCGAGGCATAGCTGCGAATGACGAGGAGCATGACCATCCTCCTTCGCGGCTGGCGCCGCTTCGGGGGACAGGCAGAGGCACAGAGATCACGGAGGGAATAGGAAGCGTTCGAGCGGAGGCCAGACACAGATCGCGGACGTTTGGGAGAGCCACAATGTTCAGACAGACGGCAGATGGTGGAATGGGAACGGGAGAGGGGAAGTGATGGGAGAACGAGTATCGAGCACTCGGAGAGACGGTTTTGTTGCGCCTTGCGCCGTGATCATTGCGATGATCGTCGGCCTATGCAGTTCCATGCCAGCGCAGGCATCAGAGGTGGTGAGGTCGGATGACGGGAAGCGCATGGCCTGGACGATCCCGCACGGGGACGGCCACGTCCTCTACACAGAAATCTGGATCGGTGAGGGGAGTGGGGCCGACGGCCGAAGGATCAGGAGCTATCTCGGGGAGGTCACGCGCCTGAGCTTCCACCCCAACGGCAGGGAACTGGTTTGCCTTCAGCACAGCCTCCGCTATACGTTGTTCGGTTCCTATCTGACGGGCGGACGGTACTCTCCCATCATCCGGAGCCGCATAAGGAGACTCGGAATCGACGGGTCGTCGGATGAGATCTGGCCGTTGCCGGAGGACATGCAGGCGCAGACGATCGCGCTTGCTCCCAACGGGCGGCAGCTCGCGGTTGGCGGGTTCCGGGGCGATCTGCTGGATGGGAGCGATGCCGGCCTCTGGATCATCGACCGCAACGGTAAGGCGAATCGACTTGCCCGCGGAAGGGTCTCCAGGCGCCTCCGGTGGGCTCAGGATCCCGAGCGCGTCCTCTGCGTGCTCGAGGAGGACGACGGCGGGAGACCTGTCGCCATCGACGTGAAGAGCGGCGCCATCAGCGACGGAGAGCCCGTTGCCCCCGGTGCGGATGAGAGCACGATGGGTGGACACCGTGGGCCGGGCTCTCTGAGTCCCGATGACCGGCGCGCGGCGCTGGTCGCTCAGGTGCACGTGGCCAGGGCCCGGAATTATTACATGAAGGCCTACAATACGATGCACCGTGCCGACTACATCGTGATGGAGCGCGATCTCCTAATCGCCACGGCAACCTTCAAGGAGCTGCACAAGCTGGGCGTGGGGCTTACCAAGGAGGACTGCAAGGCTTACACCCGGGCCATGAAGGAACAGACCCGCGGCGGCTCGAAGGGGTGCGCCGACCGGGCCTGCCGCGAGCACATGATCCTCGTGGGCGACCTGATGTCGGAGTTCGCGGCCGCACACGGGGACTCGCTCCCGCCCGTGCTCGAAGACGTCCTGGAATGGGCCGAGGGCCGCGCGAAAGCGGAAACCTCCGATGAGCGTGAGAAGGAGCGCGATCTCAGAGTCCTGCGTGCCCTATTCCGGTGCTCCGCGGACCAGGTCCCGGTACAGAGGACGAGCTATGTCTACCGGCCCGAGACCCGTCCGGACGGCAGGCTGCTCTCGGCGTACAGCCATCGCTCTCAGGCCGCACACCTGATGGGACCTCCGGGGAGGTACAGGGTGGTGACGGAGCCCATCGGAGCCGCCCAGGCGGATTCGCTGGAGGCGGTGGCGGACCGGTATCTGGAGGAGGGCAGGCCCGATCGCGCAATACCGCTGCTTGGGGGCGTGGCGAACCAGCGTATGGACGGGTCCTCCTTCGCCAAGCTCGGCCATGTTCACCTGGCGAACCGCTACGATCACTACGCCGAAGAGACGTTCCAGAAGGCCCTCACGGAGGGCCGGGGATCGGACCTTGCAGAGGCCTACTACGGGATGGGCCTGATCTACATGAACTACACCAGGGGGTACAAGCGCAGCGTGGAGAAGGCCATGGCCGCGGACTACTTCCTGGACGCCCTCAAGCGGGACCCGAACCACAAGGAGGCGCGATTCCAGAAGGCCAAGGCCAAGTACGAAATGAAATGGATCGTCGATTCGAAGGACGAAATCGGAGGCTTCATGAAGAGGTATCCGGACCACGCCGAGGCCGTTCTTCTGATGGGAGACTGGTATGCCGATCTGGCCGAGGAATACGACAAAGCCATCGTTTGGTACACCCGCTATCTGCTGATGCGGCCGGATGACCCCCGGATTGCCCGACGGCTGGGCGTGGCCTATCTGGAGCTTCGAGACTACGACCGCATCATGGATTCGCTGCTGGGATTCACGCAGGAGCACCCGGAGGCTGTCGAGCTGATCCCGATCGTGGCGCAGGCCTGCTTCAAGAAAGAGAAGCTGGAACTGGCATTCGGGATGTTCCAGGAGTACCTGTCGAAGACCAAGCCGGAGGTGCGGGAGTTCTTCGAAGACATCGAGTTGATATCATCCAGGGAGGAGTTCGAGACCTTCAGGTACCTTCCGGAGGAGGATCGCGGAGAGTACCTGAAACGCTTCTGGAACGATCGAGACCCTGATCTGTCCACTCCGGTGAACGAGCGACTGCTCGAGCACTACCGACGGGTGTGGTATGCGCGGACCCATTTCGCGGACGGAAAGGAGCCGTGGGATGCCCGTGGTGTGGTCTACATCCGGTTCGGGGAACCGGACCACCGGACGAGGTCGACGATGATGAACCTCGAGCAGACGCTCGGAGTCCAGCGGGTCAAGGAACGCATGGCCTACGATCTGTACGGGAGCGAGGCCGCCAGCGAGAGCTACCTCGGCAGCGTCTATCCCATACGCAGCCGGTCATTTGGCGGCCAGCTGGACGTGGACCGGAACTACGATGCAACGGCAGTGGACTACGCGAGGAAGCTGACGGACGCAGAGGAGTTCGAAGCGGAGGCCGAGGCTGTTCTGTCCGGCGAGGCAGAGGATCAGGAACAGGAGGGGACTGCCACAGAGGCGGAGGCGGGGGCCGCTGCAATCGGGGCGGGCACTGGCCAGGACCCATACGAGTATTGGTTCAGGCTGAGCGAGTACCGGCCGGTGACCACCTCGAACCGGGACCTCAGCAACGTGCCCTGGGAGTCGTGGACCTACACCAAGGTGGGTGGTGGGATCGAGATCACGTTCACCGACGAATCGTTCAGCGGCGTGTACGAATACGCTCCGGTACCGCTGGCACCCGATCTCAGCTTCGAGCAAATGAGGAAATTCGCTCGGTACGCACCGAGGTCGGTGTTCGACCGCGCCGCCGCGATCACGCCGGATCACTACGCCGCGGAGTACGCAGCAGAGCCCTACGAGTTCTACTTCGACCTCGCGGACTTCCGGGGCCCCGGGGGAAACAGCACTCTCGAGGTCTACTACGGCATGCCGAACGAGTCGGGTCGATACCGGGCCGAGGCGAATGTCACCGAGATGGTGGTGACCCGGCAAGCAGCGGCTGTGCCCACGAATGCGGACACGGTGTATCGAGAGTCGGACCACCTGGTGTATCGGGCCGAAGGAGACCGTCGTGTGAGAGGTGCTTTCATACCCGACGTGGAGAGGCTGGCAGTGCCGCCTGGTGTCTACAGGCTGGAGGTGAAGGCCCGAAACCGTCTGGACGGGAAACTGGGGATCTACCGGAAGGCCGTGGTGGTCAAGAACTACCGGAGGGAGGATCTGCTGCTGAGCGATCTGCAGCTTGCGTTCCACATATCGGAGGCGGGGGGGGAGAACAAGTTCACCAAGGGAGGCCTGCAGGTCATTCCGCTCCCCACGCGGAAGTTCCGAAAGGGGAGACCGGTATTCGTCTACTACGAGATCTACAACCTCACGCGGGACGAATTCGGCCAGACCCGATATAGCGTGGAGTACACGGTCCGTCCACGGGTAGGTATCAACCTGGGGAGCATCGTTTCACGGCTTGCTCAGACCTTCTCGGGGGGCAAACGCGAGCAGGTGGCGGTGGGGTACGAGCAGATTGGGCTGGGCGAATCCGAGGTGGCCTACGTGGAGCTCGATCTGGGCGATACGCACACGGGGAGATACGAGGTGCGGGTGGAGGTGACGGACCTGAACAGCGGCAAGATGATCGGGAAGGAGACAACCTTCCAGGTGGCGGACTGAGGATGGCTGGGGTAGCGGAGGGTATTCCTGCTGATGCGATCGGTCGCACAAATCACCTGTCTCCTGGTCTTGTGCGCATGGTGCCAGATGGCGAGAGGCGATGACTCCGCGGCTGTCGACTCCCTGCTGGCGGCGGCCTCCGACACGGGCCGGACGTTCGGCGTCCGCGAGGCGGACCTCAAGGAGGCGGTAGAGCAGGATCGGACTGGACGGTCGATGCACGCGCTCGCGCGGCTTCACCTCGAGGTGAACACGATCGCCTCTCGGCAGGACGCAGGACGGTGGCTGCGTCGTGCGATGGAGAAGGAGCCCGAGAGCGCTGAGTTCCGCTCAACGCACGCAGAGCTCCTGTGGGCCTCTGGCCGGAGGCACGGGTCGTACAAGGCCGCGAGAAGGGCACACGAGCTGGATCCGGACAACGTTCGGGCCCTCTACTATGCCGGGCGGTACGCGGTCTGGTCGTGGGAGATGTCGCATTGGACCGACGTGGCGAGCGGCGTCGACACCGATCTGAACGACCGCGCGTCGGGCCGCACTTTCCGCCAGATGGGATACGCTGAGATCGATCTGAGCGTGGGCGAGGAATTCCTGACCCGGGCCATCGGGCTGGATCCCGGACACCGGGCCGCAAGGACGCTTCTCGGCGTGGTCTACCACGAAACGAAACGTCCCACTCACCTGGTCAAACTGTTCGAGGAGTACCAGCGGGCGCATCCAGAAGATCGGGATGCGCCGTTCTTCATCGGGCTGGGATATCAGATGAAGGGGGACCTGAAGGCCGCGCTCCGATCCTACGCGGAGGGCCTGTCTCGGATGTCCAACGAGGAGATCCGGTTCGTGCAGTCGGCTGTTATGATGGACCATCACGGGGACGAGCTGCTGCCCGACAGGGAGGCGCTCGAGCGGTTCTGGCGGACGCGTGATCCCGTGTTCCTGACCGAGACGAACGAGCGTCTGATGGAACACTGTGCCCGGGTGGCCTACGCGAGCCTCCGGTACGGCGATCCGCGACGGGACATCCAGGGGTGTCAGAGCGATCGCGGACAGGCCTACATCCGCTACGGGCCGCCTCTGGCGAGACAGATGGCGCCCGCAGACGTGGACGTAGGCCTCGACGCATCACCCGAAGCGTACGATGCGGCCGCACAGGAGGTGGAACGCACAGGACGCATGCCTTACAAGTTCCGACACCGTGCGGAAACGTGGGGATATGACG
>JASLMQ010000797.1 GCA_030746455.1 Candidatus Latescibacterota bacterium | reverse complement strand
GGAGGACTTCATCCACTGGTCTTCCTGGGAGTATGTCGAGATCGTTGGGGAGGTGCCGTGGCCCAACCACCTCTACACGAACTCGGGCCACCCTTACTACCGCGCCCCATACTACCTGATGTTCCCGAAGCGGTTCCTGCCGGAGCGCAAGTTCGACCCCGACTGGCCGCACGACGGCCTCTCCGATGTGATCCTGCTTGCCGGACGCGACGGCCTGCGCTTCTACCGGCCCTGCCCGGAGCCCTTCCTTCGTCCCGGGCTCGACCCCGCGAACTGGCACGAGCGCGCCATCTTCATCGCCCCCCATGCCGTTCGGACCGCCGAAGGCGAGATGTCGCTCTATTCGGTGCAGAACTACAGGACGAGCGATATCCACATCCGACGCCTCACCCTTCGCGAGGACGGCTTCGTGTCGGTCCACGCATCATCAGAGGGTGGAAGCCTCCTGACCCGGCCGCTCGTATATGACGGTGACCTTCTCGAGATCAACTACGCCACGAGCGCGGCGGGAGGCCTGAAGGTGGGTCTGGTGGACGGTTTGGACAGGGAGGTCGCCGGCTTCTCAACGGAGGACTGCGAGGAGATCTACGGTGACGAGATCTCGCGGATTGTGACCTGGGCAGCCGGGCAGCGCGTGTCGGCCTCTGCTGGACGACCCGTCAGGCTGCGTTTCCAGATGCACGAGGCCGACCTCTTCAGCTTCCGCTTCGTGCGTTCTTGATCCACGCATCATCGGGCCGTCCAGACCGGCCTCTACTGAACGGGGATGATCGGACATGGAGCTACTGTTCGAGTCGCGGCTTGATCTGCGGAACTTCGAGGGAAAGGTCTACTTCTTTCAGCGGGAGCCCGACATCCATCCCGATCCGGTTCTGGAGGGCGACAACGCCGGCGACGGCGCGGGGGCGTCCATCTACGGGTCCGTGTTGCACGACGGGGGTCGGTACCGCATGTGGTATCAGGCCTGGCCCAGGGAGTGGGACGGTGGCGACGTCGCTTCCGTGGGCTACGCCGAATCCAATGACGGGATCGCGTGGCGCAAGCCTTCGCTGGGGCTCGTCGACTGCAACGGGATGGACAACAACCTCTGCGACCTCGGATTTCACGCGCCATCGGTCTTCATCGATCCCGACGCCGATGCCTCGCGCCGCTATCGCGCCACCGGGTGCAGCTCGCGCCGGTACATCGGAGCGCACGTCGACGTGACCGATGGGGGCTACTACACGGCACATTCCTCGGATGGCCTTCATTGGGAGCTCGATACCCCCTCCCCCACTTGGCGGAGCTCCGACGTCATCACCAGCATCTGCCACCCCGGTCGCAGCGGGGCACAGGTCGCCATGAAGTTCGGTCCCCGCCTGGGCGGATTCCGCCGGAGGTCGGTCTGGACCGCGGCCCTGAACAACGGCGAATGGACAGAGCCCCGGGCCGCACTCATTCCCGACGAGTTCGACGACGTGTCGGCGCGGGCGCGAGGCTACGACAGCGGCGACTACTACGGTATGGGCATGCTCCCCGCGGGACAGGCCACCGTCGCCTTCCTCTGGCAGTTCCGGCACAACCTGCCCCGCACCGCTGGGAACGGCGGCGGGGTGTTCGGCACCGTGGACATCACGCTCGCCTACCAGAGCGGCGACGGTGATCGCTGGGTGCACCTCCCCGGGAGGCCCGACTTTCTCACGCACGGCACTACCGCCTGGACCGAAGGGGGACTCTACTCCGCAGCCAACGTCACCGAGGCAGGCGATGAACACCGCCTGTACCTCACCGGTGCCACCCGCAGCCACGGCTGGTATGTAGACACGGAGTGGAAGCTGATCGAGGCCCGAAAGCAGCAGCTCATCGATGACGGCCTCGCTCGGATCGGGTTCGCCCACTGGCCCAAGTGGCGGCTTTTCGGCTTCCGCGGCGACCCGGAAGGCACTTTCGACATCGACCTGGGCCCGGTGGACCAGCCTTCGCAGCTCAGGCTGAACTATGAGGCCGATAGAGGTGGCTCGATCCGTGCCCACCTCATGCTAACCAGCCCGGACGGGAGTACCAACATCGAGGAGAGATCAGACGCGGATGCCGTTCGCCTCACCGGCGACAGCGTCGGCCAGGTCGTCGCCTGGAAGGGGGGCGATGTCATCCAGCCTTCGGGAGGCCGGCCTGTTACGGCCCGCCTGTCGCTCGAGTGTGCCTCGGTCTACGCATTCGAACTCGTCCCCGCGTTGTGACCACCAAACTGAGACCCAGCGGAGGAATCCGCCGCCATGCCACAAACCGAGATCGATCCCTTCCAAGCCCTCACAGCCTACGCCATTGGGACAGTGGCCCGGATCACGCCCGCCGGTGGGACGGCCGGGAAGACCTGGAAGGTTGAGACCCCTAGCAGGGACTACTTCCTGAGGTTGCGTGGTGTCCGGACCTCTTCGGAGGCCCGACTGGCCTTCGACCACGGTCTACGCGATCATCTCGTGGCCAACGGTGTGCCCACCGCGGCCACACTCGAGGCCCTCGACGGCAGCAGGTGGCTTCGACGGGAGGAAGGCGTGTTCGAGCTCTACCCCTTCGTCGAGGGCCGCCTCTTCGATCCTAAGAGCCTCAGCGAGGTGGCCAATGCCGGGAAGGGTCTGGCGGACTACCACAGGGTGGCCTCGGAGTACACGCCCCCTTCGTCCGAGCGGGAGCCGATTGCCCAGTACACCACGCTTGGGTTCTCCGACGCGGTGAGCGACCGGATAGACGATCCTCTCCTTCAAAGGGCGAACATAGAGGCCGTGCGGGATCTCGCTGATACCTCTCGCGACCGCGAGCTCGTGGACCGGTGCCTGGCCAGGGCCGAGGGCCTGATCGAACGATACTCCGGAGCAGCCTTCGACGATCTCACGGGATGGGTGATCCACGGCGACTACACGCCCGCCAATCTGCTGTTCAGCGATGCCGGAGATGTAGCCGGTATCTTCGATCTGGACTGGGCCTTGCCCGGGGCCCGATGTCGGGACGTCGCCGATGGGCTCTATTTCTTCGCAACTGTGCCGCGCGAGATCATCTCTGCCGACATCTGGTCGCTGACCGATGCTGCGGAGTTCGACCGCGAGCGCTGCCGCACCTTCCTGGACGCCTACCAGCAAGCCGATCCGTTGTCCTCCCGGGAGCTCGACGCCATCCCGATGGCCTTTGCGGGCCGATGGCTGTCGATCCGCCTCGAGGGGATGGCCAAGGTGGATCCAGACGAACGCTTCCGCTTCTTCTCACGCGGCGTGGAGGAGCCCCTCCTTTGGCTGGACCGCAGCTGGGAAGAGCTCTTGAAGGGCTGATGTCAGGATGGTCGACCGGGCAGAGCATATACGGAACCGAAGGGAGACGAGGCCGTGACCCTACAGCCTGCGCTAACGCTCCTGGACGATCAGGGCATTCAACGGCTCCACAGCGCCGCTACCGAGATCTTGGACGGTACGGGTCTGAACGTCCACCACCCCGATATGCGTCGACGGCTTGCCGCTGCCGGGGCGAAAATGGGAGAAGAGCTCAGGGTGCGGATGCCCCCGGAGATGGTGGACCGGGCCCTGGAGACGGCCGCAGGCAATGTCGTGCTCCACGACCGGGCAGGGCGGCCCTCGATGACACTGTCGTCCGGCCGGATCTACTTCGGAACGGGCTCTGACCTCGTCTACACGCTCGATGCCGAGACCGGGCAGCGCCGGCCCTCCGTCCTTCGGGATGTGGAGCGATCCGCACGCCTCTGCGATGCCCTCGAAGAGCTGGACTTCCTGATGTCCTTCGCGCTACCCGGAGATGTCACCGGTGAGGACGTGGAGCCCCAGCAGTATTACGCCATGGTGTCCAACAGCACGAAGCCGGTCATCATGACCAGCTTCTCCGGCCTGGACGTGCTCGAGCGTCAGCACGCGATGGCATGCGCCGTCGCCGGCAGTGACGACGCGTTCCGCCGGTGCCCCAACACCATCCTCTACAGCCAGTTCGTCTCACCCCTGCAGCACGACCGTCTCGCGGTCGAGCGGCTCATGTTCTGCGCGGATCACGAGGTTCCGCTCATCTACGTTGCCACCATCATGCCCGGCGCGAGCGGCCCCATCACGTTGGCCGGCTCCCTGGCCCTGGCCGTCGCCGAATGCCTCGCCGGCCTGGTAATGCATCAACTGCAGCATCCCGGCGCCCCATTCATCTTCGGCGGCTGTGTCAGCCAGCTCGACATGCGAACGATGCTCTATCCCTACGGATCGCCCGAGTGGAGGCTCAGCGACCTGGCCCTCGCCGAGCTGGCAAGACACTACGGGCTTCCCGTCTTCGGGACCGCCAGCGCCACCGACAGCAAAAAGGTCGACGCGCAGGCCGGTGCGGAGTACGCCAGCAGCCTCCTGGTGGCCGCCATGGCCGGCACCAACCTCATCCACGACGTGGGCTACCTGGATTCGGGGCTTACGGGCAGCCTGGAGAGCATCGTTCTGGGTGCCGAGAGGATCCGCTGGGTCAAACGCTTCCTCGCCGGCACCGAGATGTCGGACGAGGCCTTGGCGCTCGACGCGATCGATGGCGTCGGGCCCGGTCGGCAGTTCCTGGATCACGATCACACCATCGAGCACCTGCGCAAGACCGTCTGGAATCCCTATGTCACCGACCGGGACGGCTACGACCGCTGGGTCTCGGAAGGGTCCAGGGACTACGCCGCACGGGCCAGGGGCTATGCGGAGGATCTCGTCTCGTCTCACCAGCCTCAGCAGCTCGACGCGGGTCTCGATGCTGAGCTGAGAACGCTGTGCCGTCTCACAGAGCGCCCCTTCCGCTGATGCCAATCTCTCACGCCATCCACGAGGATCTGCCGTGAAGATCACCGCGATCGACCAGTTCTTCCCTCAGAGGCGAGTGCGACTCGTCAAGGTCACCACCGACACGGGACTCGTCGGCTGGGGCGAAACCACGCTCGAAGGCAAGCCCAGGAGCACGCGGGCCGCCGTTGAGGAACTCTCGGAGTATCTGATAGGCAAAGACCCCCTGAGGATTGAGCACCACTGGCAGCACATCTACCGGTCCGCCTTCTTCAGGGGGGGCAACGTGCTGATGACCGCGCTGTCCGGCCTCGACCAGGCCCTCTGGGACATCGCTGGCAAGCACTACGGTGTCCCCGCGTACCAGCTTCTTGGCGGCGCCGTTCGCGACCGGATCCGCGTCTATGCGCACTGGGGCATCAGAGACCTGAGCGATGGGACCAGGGCAGCCGCCCGTGAGAGGCTCGACCAGCTGCTGGCCAATGGCTACGGCGCCTTCAAATCGGGACCCGGTGGCAAGTGGCGAGGCCACGAGCCCCCGGCCATGATCGACGAGTTCGTCCAGAGGGCCTACCTCATGCGCGAGTGGGTCGGGCCCGAGGCCGAGCTTGCCTTCGACTTCCATGGCAAGATGACGCCCGCCCTGGCCGTGGAGGTCTGTCGCGAGCTCGAGGGTATGCGGCCCATGTTCGTCGAGGAGCCCGTGCCGCAGGAAAATGTGGACGCGCTCAAGCAGGTTTGCGACAAGGTGTCGTTCCCCATTGCGACCGGCGAGCGGCTGCTCACCCGGTGGGGCTTCAGGGAGGTGTTCGAGAAGCAGGCGGTTGCCTATATCCAGCCCGATGTCTCCCACGTCGGCGGCATCACCGAGCTGAAGAAGGTCGCCAACATGGCAGAGGTCTA
>JASLMQ010000796.1 GCA_030746455.1 Candidatus Latescibacterota bacterium | reverse complement strand
GGGGGCTCCTTGTCTCTTCTGGGCCATCGAAACCCGGTCACCACGAAAGACATCCCGGCTGCTGTTGACGACCTGCAGCAGCGGCATTCCTGCAGTCGGCCGGGACAGGCTTCAGGCACGAAAGACAGGACATTTGAGGTGGAGGCAGGTCCAGGCTTCGGATCACAGGCGGCTGCGTGGATGATGGACCGGGCGCGCAGGTTCCCAGTATACGAAAAACACGAGGTGGACGAAAGGACCAGGGGAGGCGAAATCGTGTCCGGTGGAGCGGTAGTCCTGTGGACTGGAGGAACGGAGAGATCTGGGTTGACAGGGGAGAGAAGGGGAGCTACCCTTAGGGCGCCGTCGAGCCGCCGTTGACCATACGGTGCAAGAACACCAACAGATATGAGGACCAAACGATGAAGGTGATCACAGGCGCGATCAGCCACGAGACGAGCACGTTCACACCTATCCCGACGGCGTACGGGAGTTTCGAGGAGCGGTTCGGCCACATCCCGATGAAGGACGAGGTCACGCGCCTGTTCGCGGGTACGAACACGCCGACAGGAGGGTTCTACGACGGCGCGGAGGCTCACGACTTCGAGCTGGTGCCGACCCTCTATGCGAACGCGCAGCCCAGCGGACCGACGCCCCGGGGCGTGTTCGACGCTATCCTTGGCGAGATGCTGGACCGTATGGCGGACGCGATGCCGGCCGACGGCGTGCTCCTCGAGCTTCACGGATCGATGGTCGCCGAGGGGATCGACGACGCGGAAGGGCACATCCTGGCGGCGGTGCGGAACCTCGTCGGGCCGCACATGCCCGTCGTCGGACAGCTCGATATCCACTCGAACGTGTCCCGGCAGATGGTCGAGGCGGCGGATGTGCTGATCGGGCGAGAGACCTATCCGGAGGTGGATATGGCGGAGCGGGGACGCGAGTGCGCGGACGTCCTCGTGCGTATCGTGCAGGAGGGACTGCGACCAACGATGGCGCTTTGTCAGATCCCAATGATCTGGGGGACGGAGCAGGTGACGGCCCATCCGCCGATGCGGGACGCGATCGAGGAGCTCCACCGCATCGAGGCTCAGTCGGGCGTGGTATGCGGGTCGATCGCGACGTCCTACCCACTGGCGGACGTGCCGGATCTGGGTGCATCCGTCACCATCGTTACGGATGGCGATGGAGATCTTGCGCAGTCGTACGCGGATCAGCTGGGAGACTGGCTGTTCGACCGGCGGTCCGAATGGCACGGCCCGATGCCTTCGACGCGTGAGGCACTGCAGACGGCCGAGGCCGCCGGCCGCTACCCGGTGATCTTCGCGGACCGGAATGACAACACGGGCGGAGGATCGCCCGGGGACAGCACGGGGATGCTGCGGGCCTTCCTCGATGCCGGGCTCGAGGACGCGTGCCTCCTCTACATCGTGGATCCCGAGGCGGTAGCCCAGTGCTCGGCCGCCGGCGCCAGCGAAACGGTCACGCTGGACGTGGGCGGCAAGTCATCCCCCTTGCAGGGCCTACCCGTGCCGATGACGGCCGAGGTGATTGCCCTGTCTGACGGGTCGTTCCGCTACGATGGACCCATGCTGGCGGGCATGGATGGGAGCATGGGACCATCGGCCCACATACGGCACGACGGCCTTCACGTGGTGTTGACGACCGTTCGGGAGCAGCCGTTCGATACGGCATTCTCCAGAACGTTGGGGCTGGATCCCAGGGAGATGCGCTACATCGGTGTCAAGTCGACGGCACACTTCCGGGCGGGATTCGAGTCGTGGGCCGGGGCGATTCACGTCGTTTCCGAACCGGGCGTGCACGATCCCGTTACGGCGGGGCTCACGTTCGAGCGGCGGGGACGGAAGTTGTACCCGATGGACGACGTGTGAGCACAGGCAAGTCAAAAGCAACCACGGATGAACACAGATGAACACCGAGGCCAAGGCACCCAACCTGTGGGTGGTCGGTCCGAGAACATCTCCTTGCTCACGAATGCGGTGGTGGAAGTTGACAATCCTTGCCGTCTCGATGGTGCATCTTGGTGGGATACAGACTGCGCACGCGGGTGAGGGTGGGGCGACGGAGGCGCGGGGGACGACGCCGAGCTTCCGCAGTCTGCTTGCCACGACCGGGAGCAGCTTCTCCGGACTCAGCCTCTACACGCTTGCGGGCGGCGCGGCGGGGTCCGCGATGGCCTACCCGAAGGATTCCGAGATCCAGGCCTGGTGGCAGGACAGGCGGCCTCCGCAGAAGGTGATTCAGACAGCAGATTTACTCGGTGACTATGAGCTGCAGGTGCCGGCGCTGCTCGTCTTCTGGGGGGCAACCCGTCTGGCAGGGATCGAGTCGCTCGCACAGACGGGGACGGCACTGATCGAGGGATTCGCGGTGAGCAAGGCGATGACCATGGCGCTCAAACACGGCGTTGGCCGCCGTCGACCCGAC
>JASLMQ010000795.1 GCA_030746455.1 Candidatus Latescibacterota bacterium | reverse complement strand
CGATCAGCCCGGTCTCGGGATCTTCCACCTGGATGTGCGCCAGGCCGGGGCCGAAGGCGGTGCATCCCTCGATCCATCGTACGCCGCGATTCGCACTCGTGAAGGCCAGTGAGTCCTCGGGTAGACCGACCCCATCCGAAGCGATAGCCACAGATCCTGCGTATTCTGCAGAGGGATTGCCCCAGGCGTCCTCGGCCTTGACCATCAACCGGAACGGTTCCCCGGCGGCTACCGTTGAGGGCGCCAGAACAACCAGCCGGTCCGCGGGCCCGCCGACGACCTCTACCCAGGGCGGGCTCGGCAGATCCTCGCAGTTCCCGCTGGCATCGGAGTCGATGGCGACCCTGAAGAACCGACGGGACTCCAGGAAGGTCTGTGCACGGGAACCCGGTCCGCCCCCCGACCGATCGCCAAGGACCACGCGCACGCGTTCTCCAGGCCTCAGGGGGCGTTTGCTCACGCCAAGTGTGAGGGAGGAGCCGCCGTGGGCCACGGCACTCAGGCTCACGTCCTCGGGGCCCTCAACCGTTGCGTAGTCCTGGCCCACGGGATCGAGGAACTGGGGAGTGCCCCAGTCGGTGTCCGTGTCGGTGAAGACCCGGATCCGGCCGTCGGCCGCCACGCCTCGCGATCCGACGGTGATGGTGAGCACCCAGGTGCCCAGGGCGCCGGCAATCACCGCATCGTCGGGCTCGAGGTGCGCGCAGCCGATGCCGTCGGGCGAGAGGCATTCCGTCATGTCACGGGACCTTTCCATCGATTCCAGGGGGAGCGTTGAGTGGCAGGAGATGCGATGAGACGGTTGCCGGACTTCGGCCGTGCCGAACGCTGCAATATAGTCGGTTTCACGGGGGAGTCCACCGCAAATCGACCGACCACGCCGTTGCAGGCCCGTCCGCGGGGGGCCGAAAGGGCACAACAACGCCCCTCGGATCGCAGCCCGCTGGTGCGGACCGAAGGGCGAGACGCTCGCCGGCGGATACCGACCGAGATTGCCCGGCCGGGGATCAGCCCAGCTTCTTGCGAATGAGCTCGTTGGCCAGCTGCGGGTTGGCTACGCCCTTGGATGCCTTCATCACCTTGCCCATGAAGAACCCCAGGAGCTTCCTATCGCCACCCCGGTAGCGATCCGCTTCGGACGGGTGTTCGGCGACCACCATCTCGACGAGATCCTCGAGGGCGCCCTCGTCGCTGATCTGGACCAGCCCCTCACGCTCGACGATGACCTCGGGGGCATCGCCCGATTCGGCCATCTCTGCGAAGACCGTTCGCCCGATCGAGGTGCTGATCGTTCCCTTGTCGACCATCCCGATGAGGGTGGCAAGCGCCTCGGGAGGGATCTTGAGGCCTGAGATGGGGATCTTGCGCTCGTTCAGCGTGCGCATCACGTCTCCCTGGATCCAGTTGGCCGCCCGGGCGGGGGGAGCGCCGGAGGAGACAGTCGATTCGAAGTAGTCGGCGACCTCGCGGGTGGCCGTGAGGACCTCGACGAGCTCCGCGTTGAGATCGTACTCAGCTTCGAGTCGGGCCCGCCTCACCTCAGGGAGTTCGGGGACCTCGGTATGTGCCTGCTCGATCCAGGCATCGTTCACGAGGATGGGTACGAGGTCGGGCTCGGGGAAGTAACGGTAGTCGTCGGAGTACTCCTTGCTTCGCATGGGACGCACCGTATCCCGGTCCGGATCGTAGGTCATCGTCTCCTGAACCACCGTGCCCCCGGTTTCCAGAATGCCGACCTGTCTGCGGATCTCCGCATCCAGGGCCCGCTGGCAGTTCCGGATGGAGTTCATGTTCTTGATCTCGACCTTCACGCCCAGCTCCGCGGCCCCGACGGGGCGTATCGATGCGTTCGCATCGATACGGACGTGGCCCTTTTCCATATCGCCCTCTGAGACCCCGGTGTACACGAGGATCTGCCGAAGCCGGGTGAGGAAATGGGCGGCCTCTTCCGAGGAGCCGATGTCGGGCTCGCTCACGATCTCGATCAGCGGCACCCCGCACCGGTTGACGTCCACCAGGGATTCGCCGGCCGCCACGAAGGCCTCATCGTGGATGCTTTTTCCCGCGTCCTCCTCCATGTGGATGCGCACCAGCCGAATGTGCTTCTGTCCCTTCTCGGTGGGCACGTCGATTCCCCCGCCCGTGGCCAGGGGCATTTCTTCGTTGGATTGAAACTGAGAGATCTGGTAGCCTTTGGGCAGATCTGGATAGAAGTAGTTCTTTCGGAGGAATCGGCTGCGGGGCTGGATGGTGCAACCCAGGGACAGGGCAAGCCGCATCGCCAGCTCGACGGCGTGGCGATTCAGGACAGGCAATGCGCCGGGCAGCCCCAGACAGACGGGGCACCCGTGGGTGTTCGGATCGGCGCCGAATTCCGCGCTGCAGCCGCAGAAGATCTTGCTCTGGGTTGCGAGCTGAGAGTGGACCTCGAGGCCAATGACCGGTTCGTAGGCCATCACGTCTGTCCCTGTTCGATCACGGCGCCGGCGCGGAGCAACACCTCCTCCTCGAAGGGTCGGCCGAGTAGCTGAAGGCCAGTGGGCAGCCCCTGGGAAGTGGTCCCGCTCGGGACGGCCAGACCGGGGATGCCCGCGAGGTTCACAGATACGGTGTAGATGTCGGAGAGGTACATCTGCAGGGGATCGTCGACCTTCTCACCGACCCGGAATGCCGGCGAAGGGGACACGGGCGCCGCCAGGAGGTCGCAGGTCTCGAGCGCCCGGTCGAAGTCTTCCTTGATCAGGGTGCGGACCCGCTGTGCCTTCAGGTAGTAGGCGTCGTAGTAGCCGGCGCTCAGGGCGTAGGTCCCCAGCATGATCCTGCGTTTCACCTCGGTTCCGAACCCGGCGCTCCGTGTGCCGCAGTACATGTCGACCAGGTCATCGGCGTCTACCCGAAGACCGTACTTGACGCCGTCGTAGCGTGCCAGGTTGGAGGAGGCCTCTCCTGTTGCGATGATGTAGTACGCCGCTATCGAGTAGGCCGGGTGCCCCGCCACAGGAAGGGAGACCTCCTCGACTTGGGCCCCCGCCGACTCCAGCAGATCCACGCCCCGCATCACGGCCTCTCGGACGTCATCATCGAGCCCTTCACTCAAATGCTCTTTGGGCAGGCCCACGGTGAGGCCCTGCACGCCCCGGTCGAGTTGGGCGACGTAGTCGGGCACCGGCACGTCCGCAGAGGTCGAGTCGTTCGGATCCTTGCCCGCGATCACGCCAAGGAGCAGCGCCGCATCCTGTACACTTCGCGTGATCGGGCCGATCTGGTCGAGGGAGGAGGCATAGGCCACGAGGCCATAGCGGGATACCCGTCCGTAGGTGGGCTTCAGACCCACAACGCCGCAGAATGAGGCCGGTTGTCGAATGGACCCCCCGGTATCGGTGCCGAGGGCGAGAACCGTTTGTCCGGCGGCCACAGCGGCCGCGGCGCCCCCACTCGAGCCCCCCGGGACACGGGTGAGATCGTGGGGATTGAGGCAGGGGCCGTAAGCCGAGTTCTCATTGGAAGAGCCCATGGCGAACTCGTCCATGTTGAGCTTGCCGACCAGCACGGCATCGGCCTCTCGGAGGCGTTCGACGGCCGTCGCATCGTAGGGAGGGGTGAAACCTTCGAGGATGCGGGAACCACAGGTGGTGGGAAGGCCTCTGGTGCAGAGGAGGTCTTTCAGCGCGACCGGGACCCCTGCCAGGGGACCCAGGGATTCTCCGGCCGAAGCACGTCTGTCGACCTCATCGGCCTTGGAGAGCGCGTTCGACTCGTCCAGAGTGATGTAGGCGTTGATGCGGGGGTCGCTGTTGCGGATCTGGTCGTAGACAGACTCGGTGAGCTGCCGCGACGTTGTTTCTTGGGCCTTGATCGCCCGCACGAGGTCGTG
>JASLMQ010000794.1 GCA_030746455.1 Candidatus Latescibacterota bacterium | reverse complement strand
ACCGGCATCAAAGGAGAGTATGTGGGACTCGAAGCCGGCCTCGAAGGGTGCGACAGGATCCTCAGTGGGGAGATGGATGATGTCGCCGAGGACAGCTTCCGGTTCATCGGAGGGATCGAGCACGCCGCCGCGGGCGGATTGCAACGGTGAGGTAGCTACGCAGCATGAGGGGAAGCAGACATCGTGAGGGGATGGTGGAGGGTAGGGAACAGTGCCTCAGGATCCATCTAGTACGGCCCGCACCGCAGCAATATGCTCTGGTGATGTGCCGCAGCATCCGCCCACAAGCCGCGCACCGGCCTGCAGGCACTCAGCGATGCCCGCCGCGAAGGGCTCGGGCTCCATGTCGAAGACGGTTCGTCCGTCGAGCAACTTCGGCTTACCGGCGTTCGGCTCCGCAAGAATGGGCAGGGACGTCGCGGCCTGGAGCATGGCCACCACTTCGGCCATCTGAAGCGGGTCCAGATCTCCGCAATTCGCCCCAACGGCGTCCACCCCGCCCTCTTCTAGCTTCGCAGCGCATTCCTCCGCCGAGTTGCCCATGATGGTCCTCCCGCCCTTGGTCTCCGTGGAGAAGACCATCGAGACGATGACGGGGAGGTCGGACACCTCCTTGCAGGTTTGCAGGGCGCACAGCCCCTCCCTCAGATCCAGGATGGTCTCCACGATGAATCCATCGACCCCGGCGTCGGCCAGAATCCGCGCCTGCTCCCTGAAGGTGTCGAGAAACTGGTCTTCGGTGTGAATCCCGTACGGCTCCAGGAGCTGGCCTGTCGAGCTCATGTTGCCCAGAACGCTAATGCTCGGTTCGGCTGCCTGCCTGGCCAGCTCGGCACCGGCTCGATTGATCTGCCCGACGTCCAGGTCTTCCCCATGGGTCTCGACGGCAATGCGGTTCAGCGTCAGCGTGTTCGTGATCAGGGCCTGGCATCCCGCCTGGACGTAGTCTTTGTGGATCTGGAGAACAGCGTCCGGGTGAACCAGATTCGAGTCAGGCCTCCCCATCAGGCCCCGCTTGTCCAGTTGGGTGCCGGTGGCGCCATCGAGGAGCATCGTCTGCTGGCTCTGAAGCAGGGATCGGAAATCTGGCACGAGGTCACTCCTGGCTAGAGTGAGCGATTCTTCGGTCCATAGTTTGACCCAGCCTGAGCAGCTGTTGTTTCGCCTACGGGCTGCCAGATCACGGAGGGGGTCTTGACAGGTGATCCGACTGCAGTATGATTGTCTACACGTGGCAGACGTATTCAATTCACGTACTAGACTCTACGCCTGTTGGCCTTGCCGTCACAATAGCGATCTTGGGAGGATACCGATGCTCATACTGACCAATGATGCTGTGTTTCTCGCAGATGCAACGAGTGGGAATTTGAGCCCCGACCGACTCGTGCAGGAGCAGGGAATCCGCTGTGGCTGCGCGGGAACTTCGGCTGCCGCAGTAGCGCGCGATGATGGCGTCGTGATTCACATCGCCAATGGCGATATCGAATACCTGGACACCGGAATCGAGGACCAGATCGAATGCCTGGATATCCTGAGTGACGATCCCCTCGAGCTTCTGATCGGCACCGAGCCTCCCCGCGTATATCTCCTCACTTCCTCAAGCTCCGCAGAGCGTTCCCGCTCCTTCGATCAGCTCGAATGCCGGAATGACTGGTACACGCCCTGGGGAGGCCCGCCGGCAGTGCGCAGCTTCGCCCACATAGACAACTGCGTCTACGCCGATATCCACGTCGGCAGCATCATGCGTTCAACGGACCGAGGGACCTCGTGGGAACCGGTCACCCCTGACCTGCACGAAGACGTGCACCAGGTCGCCATCTGCGGGGCCGCTCCGAGACGGGTGTATGCGAACACGGCCGATGCGGTCTTCGTCAGCGACGATCTCGGGGAAACCTGGGACCACCGTGCGGGTGGACTATCCGCTCGCTATGGCCGTGCCATCGCCGTGCACCCATCCGATTGTGACTGCGTGCTCACAACGGTCAGCGACGGGCCACGCTCGGACGTCAATGGACGGCTCTACCGCTCGGATAACGCCGGTGGCAGCTGGACGCACGTGACCGATGGCTTTCCATCGGAAACGCACGACAACATCGACACCTACCATGTGGGCTTCTCAGCCGATGGAAGGGCCTGGGCAGCCGTTGAAGAGCGCCTCTATGTCAGTGCGGATCGCGGGAAGACGTGGTCTGTGGCGTGGGAGGCGCCGCGGTCGATCCTGGCAATCGCCTGTTGAGTCCCGGAGGGGGCTCTTGGAGGGTACCGACTTCACCACAAGCCCCTCTTGCAGCAGCTTGAGCGTGAGGTCGAGCGAGTGCGGTCGGTCGTGGAGTCCTGATGCGGGCGCCCGAGAGTAGGTGGGAGTGGATCAGACACGGGAAACAAGGTCCTTCGGCTCGCAATTCCGTAGAGTCTTGTGGGCAGCACGCACAGCCCAAACCCACGGATTACAAATCCGTTGCACATGATTTCGCAACCTGCTATTAAAACAGGGCTTACAAGGTAAGCTTCTGGGCCACAATCGGTTGCGAGTTGAACGGAGTGTAACGGAGATGTACTGAACTTAGCCCACTTATACAAACCGATGGACACTTTGTGGACACCCGGCGGACGCGCGTACCCATCCTCCACCCGCACCACCACGCACGTCACGTCATCGGATTGCGGCGCGGTCCCTTGGCCGGCGAGCGCGGCCCCACGTCAGTGGCTCCGGATGCGGAGGTCCGCTGCCTCCAGCAGCACGCAAAGGGTATCCTCTAGTGTCTCGTCCCGGAAATAGATTTACATAATCGTTCGATCTTCTGAAGGATCGACTCGGGTGTCGCGGTCCACTGGAAAGGGTTGGCGCTCGCGTTGTAGTGCTCGGTGAAGGTTTCGATCTTCTCGATGAGTTGTT
>JASLMQ010000793.1 GCA_030746455.1 Candidatus Latescibacterota bacterium | reverse complement strand
CGACATCGACGTGGTGGACATCTGTACTCCGGGGAACCAGCACGCCCCGATGGTGATGGCAGCGCTCAAGGCAGGCAAACACGTCATCTGCGAGAAGCCGCTGACCAACACGCTGAAGGAGGCGAGGGAGGTCCTGAAGGTCGCCAAGAAGACGCGGGCCAAGACGATGGTCGCCTTCAACTACCGACGCGTGCCGGCGGTGGCCCTTGCCAAGCAGCTGATCCAGGAGGGACGGCTCGGCCAGATCTACCACTGGCGGGCCGTGTATCTCCAGGACTGGATCATGGACCCGGACTTCCCGCTCGTCTGGCGTCTGCAAAAGGGCAAGGCCGGATCGGGAACCCTGGGTGACCTGGGCGCACACATCGTCGACCTGGCGCTTCACCTCGTCGGCGACATCGACTCGGTCGTGGGGGCCGACACGACCTTCATCAAGCAGCGACCTCTGGCGGACGCCGTCGACGCCTCTCTGGGCGCGAAGGGCGGCAAGTCAAGGAAGACGGGCAAGGTCACGGTGGAGGATGCGTCGTTGTTCCTCGCGCGGTTCCGCAACGGGGCCATGGGTTCGTTCGAGTCAACCCGGTTCGCCGCGGGGCGTCGCAACCACAACCGGTTCGAGATCAACGGCAGCAAGGGGAGCATCGCTTTCAACCTGGAGAAGATGAACGAGCTCCAGTACTTCAACAGAGATGACGAGGATCACGTGCAGGGGTTCAAGGAGATCCTCGTGGGTGAGGGGTCGCATCCCTACCTGGAGGCCTGGTGGCCGCCCGGTCACATCATCGGGTGGGAGCACACCTTCGTGCACGAGGTGAGGGACTTCTTCGAGGCGATCGTGAAGAACCGCAAGGCGTCGCCCGACTTCAGAGAGGGCACGAAGGTCCAGGCCGTTCTGGAGGCGGTGGGCCAGTCGGCGCGATCGAAGAAGTGGGCGCGCGTCCCGAGGATTTAGTAGGGCAGGAATTCCTCGAGCGTTTTACCATTTTTGAGGAGCAAGCGCTATGGCGAGACCGTGTACGTTATTCACAGGCCAGTGGGCCGACCTCACCCTCGAGGTGCTGGCCCAGAAGGCGAGCGAGTGGGGGTATGACGGCCTGGAGCTGGCTTGCTGGGGCGACCATTTCGACGTTCGCAAGGCGGCGTCCAGCGACAAGTACTGCCGCGAGCGAAGGGAGCTTCTGGCGAAGTACGGGCTGAACGTCTGGGCGATCAGCAACCACCTGGTGGGGCAGGCCGTGTGTGACCTCATCGACGAGCGGCACCAGGCGATCTTGCCCCCTAAGATATGGGGGAACGGGAAGCCCGAGCAGGTCCAGAGGCGGGCGGCCAGGGAGATGATGGTGACGGCCGAGGCGGCGAAGGCACTGGGCGTCAAGGTGGTGAACGGATTCACCGGGTCCTCGATCTGGCACCTCCTCTACTCCTTTCCGCCCGTGGATCCCGGCGCGATCGAGGCGGGATTCAGAGACTTCGCGGACCGGTGGAACCCGATCCTGGATGCCTTCAAGAAGAACCGGGTGCGGTTCGGGCTGGAGGTCCATCCGACGGAGATCGCGTTCGACACCGTTTCGGCGGCCCGCGCCATCAAGGCCCTGAAGGGTCGGAAGGAGTTCGGTTTCAACTACGACCCCAGCCACCTCGTTTACCAGAACGTGGATTGCGCGGGCTTCGTACGCGAGTTCGGGAACCGGATCTACCACGTGCACATGAAGGACAGCTACCTCTCACCGATTCCGACTCGGGCGGGTGTGTTCGGCGGACACACGAACTTCGGCGACCCCTCGCGGGCTTGGGATTTCCGGTCGCTGGGCCGCGGGAGCGTGGACTTCGAGGAGATCGTCCGCGCGCTGAACGACGTCGGCTACCAGGGCCCCCTTTCGGTCGAGTGGGAAGATTCGGGCATGGACCGCGAGCACGGCGCGGCCGAGGCCTGCGCCTTTGTGAACAGCATCGACTTCGAGCCGTCGGGCGTGGCGTTCGACGCGGCCTTCGCCGAATAGGGAAACGCAGCGGCGACGGTGGGTTTCTGGCGGCCAGCAGGGAGTGGCGGAGGCCCTCCGGACTGCTGGCCGCCTCGTTTTGGCGACTATCCTGGCAGGGAGCATCCATGCGAATTCGACTTCTGATTCTGGCGGTCTGTGTGACGGTCGGCGCGTGCAGCCAGCAACAGGCGCGCACGCTGGTCTACGGTCGAGGGGGAGATTCCGTGGGGCTGGATCCCGCGCTGGAGACGGACGGGGAATCGTTCAAGGTCTGCGACAACCTCTACGAGACCCTCGTGACCTTTTCGCCCGGGAACACGGAGGTGATCCCATTGCTGGCGGAAAGGTGGGAGGTGTCGGCGGATCGGCTGACCTGGTCGTTTCATCTCCGCAGGGGCGTCGCCTTTCACGACGGCAGCTCACTGGACGCCCAAGCGGTCGTCTTCTCTCTCGCGCGGCAGTTCGTCCCGGATCACCCCTTCCACGAGGTCGAGGGGGCCTACCAGTACTGGAGCAGCATGTCGATGAGCGACATCGTGCGAGCGGTCCACGCGGTGGATGACTACACGGTCGCCATAGAGCTTTCGCGTCCGAACGCGCCGTTCCTCTCAAATCTGGCAATGAACTTCTGCGCGATCGTCAGCCCGACCGCCGTCCGAAGATGGGGCAACGACTATCCCCGACATCCGGTGGGCACCGGACCGTTCCGTTTCGTGGAATGGGTGAAGGACGATCGGATCGTGCTGGACGCGAATCGCGACTACTGGGGAGCCGTCCCGAAGCTGGATCGGCTGATCTTCCGGAGCATCCCGGAGAACTCGGTACGCCTCATCGAGCTGACCCAGGGCTCGATCGACGGCATGGACAATCTGGTTCCCGACTTCATCGGCAACATCCAGGACGATCCTAAGCTCCAGCTTCTCACGCAGCCGGGCATGAATGTCGGATACCTCGCCATGAACATGGATCGACCTCCCTTCCACCTCCTCAAGGTCCGTCAGGCGCTCAACCACGCCATCAACAAGCAGGCGCTGGTGGACAATCTCTACCAGGGCCTGGCCGTTCCCGCCGTCAACCCCATTCCGCCCACGATGTGGAGCTACCACGAGGGGATCGAGGGCTATGCCTACGATCCCGCGCGGGCCCGGGAGCTGCTGGCCGAGGCAGGATTTCCCGATGGCTTCGAGACCACGCTCTGGGCCATGCCCGTCCCCAGGCCCTACATGCCGCAGCCGCTCAAGATCGCACAGGCGATTCAGGCGGATCTGAGCGCGGTCGGGATCCGGGCGCAGATCGTGACCTTCGAGTGGGGGACCTACCTGGACAAGGTGCAGCGCGGGCAGCACGACATGGCGCTGTTGGGCTGGACCGGCGACAACGGCGATCCGGACAATTTCCTGTACGTGCTGCTGGACAAGAACGCGACACAACACCCGGCCAACAACATCGCCTTCTACCGAAGCGAGCAGCTGCACGAGGTCCTCGTACAGGCCCAGCGCGAGATCGAGATCGGCCGCCGCACCGCGCTCTACCGCAGGGCCCAGGAGGTCATCCACGCGGATGCGCCATGGGTCCCACTGGTCCACGCCGCGCAGACCGCCGCGTTCAAGGCCACGGTCCGAGGATTCGACCTCCATCCCACGGGCAGCAAGTGGTTCCACAACGCCGAGATCGTTCGACCGAGATAGCCAAGGGCGTCTGACAGATGCGTGCATTCATCGCCAAACGGCTGCTGACGCTGGTGCCCACGCTGCTGGGCATCAGCATCCTGGTCTTCGCGATGGTCCACCTGGTTCCAGGGGATCCCGCCCAGGTGATGCTGGGCGAGCGGGCGAGCGCTCAGAGCCTGGAGACCCTTCGGCGGCAGCTTGGGCTGGACCAGCCCCTTCACATCCAGTTCGGGCGCTACCTCGGGGGGCTGCTGACAGGCGACCTGGGACGCTCGATCAAGACGCACGAGCGCATCTCGGCTGAATTGGTGGATCGGTTTCCCGCCACACTGGAGCTGACCCTTGCGAGCATGGCGCTCGCCATCGTCATCGGCATCGGAGCGGGCGTGCTGTCGGCCACTCGCCGGGGGTCGACGGTCGACACCATCAGCATGACTACCTCGCTCCTCGGGGTCTCGGTGCCGATCTTCTGGCTCGGACTGATGTTGATCCTTCTGCTGTCCCTCGGCCTGGGTCTGTTCCCCGTATCCGGCCGACTGAGCGCGCACCTCTTCCTCACTCGCATCACCGGCCTGTATCTGGTGGACAGCCTCTTGACGGGCGACTTCACCGCCTTTGGCAACGCCCTATGGCATCTGGTGCTGCCAGCACTGACCCTTGGAACCGTTCCCGCCGCCGTGATTGCTCGCATGACCCGGTCCAGTCTTCTGGAGGTGCTCAAGGAAGACTATGTCCGGACGGCCTGGGCCAAAGGGCTTCCCGAGCGAACCGTGGTGTTGCGGCATGCCCTGAGGAACGCCTTCATTCCCGTGCTGACGGTCATCAGTCTGGAGTTCGGGTACCTGCTGGGGGGCGCCGTGATCACCGAGACGATTTTCGCCTGGCCGGGGATCGGCCGATGGCTCCTGCTGGCGGTCTACGCCCGGGACTTTCGTGCGATCCAGGGCGGGGTCCTGCTGATCGCCACCACCTTCGTGCTCATCAACCTGGTTGCCGACGTGCTCTATGCCTGGCTCGATCCGCGGATCAAGTATGAGCGCTGAGCGAAACTAGTCGACGGAGACCACCGCGTGCAGATGCCTGTGGACATACCGTGGTCCGAACAAGCGGCGGCCCCGGGAAGCGCCTTCTGGCGCGGGTTGAGGACGAACCGCCTGGCGCTCGTTGGCGGGGGGATCCTGGCGGGATTCCTTCTGCTGGCGCTGACCGCGCCGCTGATCGCGCCGCACGATCCCTTTGAGCAGGACCTCTACAACCGGCTGTCCCAGCCCTCTCTGACGCATCCCTTCGGCACCGACGACTTCGGTCGGGACGTGCTCAGCCGCGTGGTCCACGGCGCAAGGATCTCTCTCCGGATCGGGGTGGTGGCGGTGATGATCGCGCTGGTACTGGGCACGGCGGTGGGGATCACGTCGGGGTACTGGGGTGGCCTGATCGATGCGGTGCTGATGCGCGCGATGGATCTGATGCTGGCCTTCCCGAGCATACTCCTGGCGATCTGTATCGTGGCGGTACTTGGTCCGGGCCTGGAGAACGCGATGCTTGCCGTGGGGATCGTTGCGGTGCCCCAGTATGCCCGGCTGGTGCGCGCCTCTGCCCTGTCGGTGCGCCAGATGGATTACGTTCAGGCCGCCCGGGCTCTTGGCGCCGGCGATCTTCGCATCCTCTCCAGATCCGTTCTTCCCAATTGCCTCGCCCCCCTGATCGTGCAGTCCACGCTTGGGTTGGCGACGGCGATCCTGGATGCGGCAGGCCTCAGCTTCCTTGGACTGGGGGCTCAGCCTCCCCTGCCCGAATGGGGGGCGATGCTGAGCGGTGCGCGGGAGCTGGTGCTCAAGGCCCCGTGGACCCTGACCTTCCCGGGACTCGCCATCTTTCTCACGGTGCTGGGCTTCAACCTGCTGGGCGACGGTTTGCGGGACGCGCTGGACCCGCGAACCTGACAATCGCGATGTTTGCGGGCCGATGCCGGGATGGCATGCGCAGGGAGGAAAAAGCGATTGACTTCGTTCTAAGGCCACCCTATATTTTCGATTACACAGAAAGGAGGTGGTCAAATGAATGAATCGACCAGTGGAGGTGGTTGTAGCTAGGTGCGCTCGCCAGGGGCGGGATGCTATCTCGTCTGGAAGCGCGCCTGGCGAATCTAGACAGCCACCGAACGGCACGCGATCTGTCAACGCGGCGGGGACCCGGTAGCTTCGGCAGCCGAGCGCTCCGCGAGACGGAAGCCTGTCGATGGCAAAGCGCCACACGGAGATGGCGATCGGATATCCGGTTTCCCGCCGTGTGGCGCCCTTTTTTTGCCCTGTTTGTCCTTGACAAATGCGCGGTAAGGGTATATCTTTTGAGGCTTAATGCGCAACCCAAGCTGCCAGAGAGAGGAGGTGTGACGGCGTTCTCTGCGGAGTGACGCCGTTGTCCATTATGGATACCATGAGCGCCAAAGCGAGCGAGATCGACCGGAAATGGTACGTCGCCGACGCGAGCGGCAAGATCCTGGGACGGTTCGCTACCGAGGTCGCCAGAATCCTCCGTGGGAAGCACAAGCCCATCTATACCCCCCACGTGGATACGGGCGACCACGTTGTCGTGGTCAATGCCGAGAAGATCCGGGTGACCGGAGACAAGCTCGAGGACAAGGAGTACACGAGCTATAGCGGCTACCCCAGCGGGCTGAAGCGGAGGAGCCTCAAGCACGTCCTTGAGACCAGGCCGGAGTTCGTGCTGCAGCACGCCATCAAGGGAATGCTGCCGAAGAACAAGCTAGGCCGGAAGATGCTGAAGAAGCTGAGGGTCTATGCGGGCCCCGACCATCCCCACCAGGGGCAGGCACCCGAGGATCTCGATATCTGACGTGCGGTGATGCATTCCCGCTGACGTACCGACACCTGAATAACAGGAGGTATAGAGTTGCCCAACCCGCTTGCTACCGCAACAGGCCGACGGAAAGCCGCGACGGCCAACGTACAGCTCTTCCCCGGTACCGGCAAGATCACGGTCAACAGGCTTCCCGTGCTGGAGTACCTGAAGCGGGAAACCCTGGTGATGATCGTGGAGCAGCCGCTCAAGATCACCGAATCGCACGGCAGTTACGATGTGGTTGCCCGTGCCAAGGGCGGTGGTCTCAGCGGCCAGGCGGGGGCCATTCGCCTCGGAATCGCCCGGAGTTTGCTGGCTGCCGACGAGACGATGCGCGTCCCACTCAGAGCCGCCGGGCTGCTCACGCGCGATGCGCGCGTGGTGGAACGCAAGAAGCCGGGACAGCCGGGCGCCCGTCGCCGGTTCCAGTTCTCGAAGCGCTAGTACTGCTTGCCTGCCCCGTCTCATCGGGTGGGGCCGGCCGAAGGTGAATCTATCTCACATGCATACCCGATCGTCGCCCGGGTGTCGCTGGTCGACAGGGCGGTGAGTTGACGGATGCAGAGGATGAACCCGTAGAACAGGAGGTCCAGATGGCTGTCGTCTCTATGAAGCAACTTCTGGAGGCCGGGGTCCACTTCGGGCATCAGACCCGGAGGTGGAACCCCAAAATGAAGAAGTATATCTTCACCGAACGAAACGGCATCTACATCGTCGATCTGCAGAAGACCCTGAAGCACATCGAGACGGCGTACCAAAGGGTGCGTGAGGCATCAGAGAACGGGGAGCCGATTCTCTTCGTTGGGACGAAGAAGCAGTCTAAGGATGTGGTGCTCCGCGAAACCGAGCGCTGCGGCATGTTCTACGTCACGGAGCGCTGGCTGGGTGGGATGCTGACCAATTTCCAGACCATCCGGCAGAGCATCCGCCGATACGACGCTCTGGACAAGATGAGCACCGACGGGACCTACGACCGGCTCAAGAAGAAGGAGACCCTTCAGCTGGATCGCGAGCGGTTCAAGCTGGAGAAGTCCCTCGCCGGCATCAGGAAGATGGGGCGGCTGCCCGGTCTCGTGTATGTTGTGGATACCAAGAAGGAGCGGATCGCCGTCGCGGAGGCGAGGCGCCTGGAGATCCCGGTGGTCGCGATCGTGGACACCAACTGCGATCCCGATGAGATCGAATACCCGGTTCCCGGGAACGACGATGCCATTCGCTCCATCGCACTGATCACGAGGCTGATGTCGGATGCGGTTCTGGAAGGTCAGAAGGTCCGCTCCGAACAGAAGGACCAGGCACCGGCGCACGAGGAGGTCAGCGTGGGTGCGAAGGCCCACTCCGGGCCCGAGATCACGGAAATCACTCAGTAGAAGGCCGCGCGCTTGGGATTGGCGGAAGGGCGGTGCACGATTCAAGGGGACGGATAAATGGCGATTTCTGCACAGATGGTGAAGGAGTTGAGAGCAAAGACGAATGTTGGGATGATGGACTGCAAGCGCGCGCTCGAGGAAGCCGATGGAGACATGGAGAAGGCCATCGAGGTCCTCCGCAAGAGCGGGATCGCGAAGGCCGAGGACCGG
>JASLMQ010000792.1 GCA_030746455.1 Candidatus Latescibacterota bacterium | reverse complement strand
TACCGATGCCATCTCGCCCACACCGATCCCTCTTGTCTTCACACTGCTGACGGCCATGTTTCTGCACGGCGGCTGGTGGCACCTCGGCGGCAACATGCTCTACCTGTGGATCTTCGGTAACAATGTGGAGGACCGGCTCGGGCACTTCCGGTTCCTCCTCTTCTACCTGGTCTGCGGATTGGCTGCCACGCTGGCCCACGTTGCTTCCGATCCGGAGTCGACGATTCCGATGGTCGGGGCCAGCGGCGCTATCGCGGGAATACTGGGGGCCTACCTAGCGGCGTTCCCGGGCGCCAGGGTCTACGTGCTCGTCATCTTCCACGTGGTGCGGATCCCTGCGCTGATCGTGCTGGGCCTCTGGTTCATCCTCCAGCTGAGCCATGCCTCGGGCGACGGGGGAGGGTCGGCCGGTGGGGTGGCGTGGTACGCCCACATCGCGGGGTTCGTGGTGGGGTTCCTCTGTATGCGGCGTCTGAATCGACGGAGGAATCGGGTATTCGGGATCCGTGGTACCTGACCCACGAGCCACGCAGGAAAGAGAACGGCCACCGCCTGTCAACGGGCGGTGGCCTTCGCGTTTTCGGCTTCCCGGGGTGGCGGATCGGGGCTCCCCAGAGGAGGCGGCTCCTCCCGGCGAGGCCCCGTGGGCCGGATCTATTTCGCGGAATCGATCTGGGCCTTCCAACTCCGTATGATGGTGTCGATCCTGTCGCGGTCTTCCACCCCGGGATCCACTCTGACCAGCTCCTCCAGGCAGAGCACGGCACTGTCGGTCTGGCCGGCCTCGTGGTACAGCCGCATCACCTCGCGGTACCGGCTGGCCAGGGAAGCCCAGGTAAGAGGTGAATCCAGGGCGTGGGGCGGGATGAGCTCCTCCGCCCTCTGGAGCACCTCGAGCGCCTTGCCCGGACTCTGATTCTGCAGGTGGGCTCGTGTCAGGCCGTCGAAGAGAACCAGGTAGTTGCCAAGCAGGCGTCGGGCAACGGGATCCTTGTAGACCTGCCGGTCGGCCACCCCTTCGAACCGGTATCTCCCGAACAGGCCAGAAGCGGTTCGCTCTATGTTGAACTGCCCGGACCCCCGTTGGCGTACCAGACGGTAGGCCATCCCCTCCATCGACAGGTACGGGCGGAGACCTGCCATGTTCCCCGTGGGCACCGTGACGGCGAAGTAGATCGGGCGAGACCAGTTGTTCGCCTGGACGATGTACCAGATCATCAGGCTCTGCGTCTCCAGGACCGGTACGCTCTGTCCTGTGCTGCCTACCCTGTATTCGGTCGTGGGGATGTCTTCTGCCGGGATGGCGAGCCCGGCGATCTCCATGTCCTTGGGATCCCGCCAGGGCCTGGCCAGGGCCTCCTGTTCGACCTGGCGGTCGGTGAGTCCCAGCGGAACGCCCGGTTCCTGGTCTCGGATCTGCTTGATGTACCAGGGCGTCTTCAGCAGACTCAGATTCACGACCTGCACGTCGGTACGGATGCCCTTCACATTCTGCAGAAACCAGAGGGGATAGGTGTCGTTGTCTCCGTTGGTGAAGAGGATGGCTCCGGGATCGCACGACTCCAAGATGTTGTGGCCATAGTCGTGGGCGATGCGGTCGCGAGACTTGTTGTGGGAGAAGTAGTTGAGCTGAAGCATCCCAGTGGGAAGGAACAGCAATGCTCCAGCGACCACCGCCGGCACCCACAGAGACGACCGATCTCGAGCCACGCTCACGACGACGCCTGCCGCGCCCATGCCGACCCAGAAGCCCCACACGGTGTAGGCCCCGACGAAGATGTACTCCCGCTCCCTAGGCTCGGGATCGGGCATGTTGAGGTAAATCACGAGTCCAAGTCCCATCAGCAGGAACATGGAGAAGACCGCGGCGAAGCGCGACCAGTTCTTCCGCATGTGGTAGATCGCTCCGCCGATGCCAAGCATGATGGGGATAAGGGAGAAGGACACCCGCTCGATGTTGGTCGAATAGGTGGCGACCGCCCTTCGGAACGTAGCCGTGAACACGTCGTAGAATGGGAACTGCTGGAGGAAGTACTTGATGTGGATGTTCAGCTGATAGGACCAGAAATCGCCGCGTCTGGGGAACAGCCTATGCGTTCCGTATTGCTGGCGACCGAGGAAGGCCTTGAAGTTGTCCCAGGACTCGGGGTTGTTCATGTCGATGAAAGGGTCCAGGCCAGACCTTATCACGAGGGCCCCGTATGTGGAGAACCCCAAAACGGCAAGCAGTGCGGACCAGATCCAGAACCAGGGGTTACGCCACGCGGGCCTGAGGACCAGCAGACCGACCAGCACGGCGAGGGTCATCAGGGCACTGATCCAGACGGACAGCAGGATGGCCAGGATCGGGTAGAGCGTGAGCGCCACTATGACGAGGATTTGCCTCCTGCGGTGGACCGAATGGTCCTCCATCAGGTCGGTGAAGACCAGAATGAGGATGGCCGGGACGGTGAGCAGGCACTGCAGGTGAACGCCTGCGCCGAGGCCGAAGAGGAAGGCGATCGCCAGGAGGGGGCGGTCGCTGTCTCGGCCCTTGTGTGCGTCGTCCCATCGGAGGGCCAACCAGAAGGCCAGGAGCGTGAAGCACATCGAGAGTGCGTAGACTTCGGCCTCGGTGGCATTGGCCCAGAAGGAGGTGGAGAAGGCCGTGGTGAGGGCGGCAACGGAGCCCCCAGTCAAGAGGGCCAGCCTGTGGGCCAAGTCTCTCGGGTCCAGCCAGGCGCAGAGGAGACGGACCACGCACAAGTGGATCAGGAGGACCGTCGCGGCCGCGGAGATGACCGACACCATGTTGACGCGGAAGGCAACCTCGGCCCCGATGGGTATGATGGACAGGACGCGGCCCAGGAGGGTGTAGGTGGGGGCGCCGGGCGGATGGGGCACACCGAGGGAGAAGGCCGTGGCGATGAACTCGCCGCAGTCCCAAAAGGTGACGGTGGGGGCGGCGCTGATGAAGTAGACGACGAAGGCGACGAAGAAGACGGCGGCGCCGATGAGGCGGTTGGTCTTCTGGAAGGCGTCCATCAGGCTAGGCTCTCAGGTATATGGGGTTGGTGTAGACCCAGGGCTTGCCCTCGTAGGCGGCCTCCACGCGGTATACCCCCGGCACTTCCGCACGGAAGGTCAAGGCGGTACCCGTGGTGGTTTCTGTCGGACTCCCGTCCTTCAGCACGGTCAGCTCGGCCTCTGCGGGAACCCTAGCAATCAGGTCGGTGGGGCCTTCGAAGCGGCGCTCGTCCCCCATCAGCAGGCCCCCATCGGCCGACGAGAAGCGAGTCCCCGCGGAGTCGAAGAGGAGGTCGTAGCCGATGAAGCAGTTCCCCTCCCTCATGGCGCCCAAGAGGCGTGGGATGTCGGCAGAGGCGGTGCCGGTCAGCGGCTCACGAGTGAGCACCCGGGTCCGCACGGTCCGGAAAAGGTCCTCATATGGGAAGACCACAAAGGGGAGAATGGGATAGCGCTTGGCGTGGGCATCGACGGCCCCGATGGCCACGACACGACCGTTCCGGCAGAGGCGGTCCCACGTCTCCAGGGTCTGGCGGAAGGGCCCTCGGATGTGCCTCTGGGGATCCTGATAGTGCCTGAGAAACCTGTAATACTTGAACTCGTGAACCCAGTCGAACATGTAGGACCAGAGCTCGAGCCCCGTGTAGGAGTTGACGGTCCAATCCTTCCAGGAGTGATCCCGCACGCTGGAGAGGGGCTTGTACACGCCGTGGGGATGGGCGAGGAAGGCCAGGCCTCGCTGCGCCACGATGTCTTTGATGATGCCACCGACGGGTTGGCGATGGTTGATCTCTCGCTCCGTCCCAACGGCTACGGTGTGCCCCTGTCTGTTGGTGATCTCCTGACCCACGACGACGAGCAGGCCGTCGTGCCAGCCCTCCCACCCCTCCTCCCGGGCCTGAAGGGTGTTGTGGTCGGTGAGTATGAGGAAGTCCAGGCCCGCCCCCTTTGCCGCGTCAACGATCTCGGGCATCCGACCCGATCCATCGGAGTAGGCAGAGTGAACATGGATGGCGCCGCGGTATTCGGAGAGGGAGCGTTGGGTCAAGGCCGATTCGAGTTCCCGATGGTTGAGCGGGGGCCCGTGCGAACGCACGTCGCCCCCGTATTCTGCCCGGTTGGTGGTCTTGGCAGACCGGTCTGGTCTGTGGGATGGGTCCGCGGATCCTAGTCTTCCAGGTCCTCGGGACCGTGGATCCGAATGGACTCGAACTGCTTCTCGAACTGAACGTAGTAGATCCGGTTGCCCTTCAGCACCCAGGCGGTTACTCCCGAACCGGTGAGGGCGACCTGCTTGATCTCTTCCTCCCTGTCTTGCGCCAGGACGGGCGCGGCCTGGAAGAGGGGCTGTACGAGGTTGGCCAGAAGGAGCAGGGCCACGAGGGCCAGCAGAAGCTTCGTCGTTCTCTGGTTGCGGGTCATTCCATTCCTCCGTCTTTCCGGTGTTGGGGTCCGTCCCAGAATCGGCTCCGGGCTTGTGCCACCGGATGATTCGCCCGACGGGCCCCCTTGTGTAATGGCAGAGCTCTGCCACGGTCTGGGAACCAACAAATGTAAGGTTTTCTTGTCGGCCCGTCAAGGAAACAAGGAAGGAGGGCCGGGCCGAAAGCTCTGCAAAAACAAAGAAATAGGCCACAGCTGGATGCGTGCAACCAGCTGTGGCCTAGAATGTGTGGCCGCCCGGGGGCCGCTAGTGGAGATAGGCCCTGAGGGGCCGGCTGCGGGAGTTGTGCCGGAGCCGACGAATGGCCTTTTCCTTGATCTGACGCACGCGCTCGCGTGTCAGGCCGAATCGCTCGCCGATCTCCTCGAGCGTGAGGGGGTGCTCCCGGCTGATCC
>JASLMQ010000791.1 GCA_030746455.1 Candidatus Latescibacterota bacterium | reverse complement strand
TGAATGCTGATAGCTGACGGCTGATCGACGCCGTTCTACTCTGCCGGAATTCAGAATCTGTCCCATCAACCCCACGGCCCTCACACACAGCTCCAGCAATTGTCGAGCCCCATTGCCTCATACCATGCCACGCCTGCGCCGAACCGTCCACTCCACGCCCAGCAGGACGACCAGCAGGACCAGAGGCCAGCGCCGGCCCCAGAGCCCGAACCGGTAGGTCACCGTCTCCGGCTGGCGGGAGAGAGGCAGGTTCTCCAGCGCCTGGCGAAGCCCGCCGGGCTCCAGCGCGGCGCCCGCGCTCCGCAGGGCGATCTCACGAAGGAGCTCGGCATTCATGCGCAGCTCCTCGAACTCCAGGCTATAGCGCCCCACCACGAAGCGGCCGGTGCATTCCGCCGGCTGCGTACCCTCCCGCTCCGCCCGGACACGGAAGGCGTAGTCGCCCTGCGAAAAGCCCCGCATCCGTCCGTTGTAGCGCCCCCGCCCCTCGTCTCTCAGAACCGTCTCGCGGGTCCCGGCGCTGTCCGTGACGGCCACCACCACCTGCGCACCCTCCAGCGGCTGGAGGAGCTCGTCGAGGACCAGGACGCGGAACCCGATGGGTTCTCCGCTCCGGTAGATCGGCCTGTCCACAGAGGCGCGCACCCGATCCACGTCCTGCCGGGTCACGAGCCAGCGGACCGCCTGCGTCCAGAACCCGCGGGAGACCGCGTCGTCGCTCCCGATCCCCCACATCATCAATCCGAACCGCCAGAATCCCCGGCAGGTGACGGCCATCGACTTGCCGCGACCCACGGGCCCCACGGCCACCATCGGCAACCGCCCTGACCCGACCCGCTCCGCGGGGTGCTCCGCCAACGCGGTCGCCCCCGGGCTGAGGCCATTGTTCCCGCAGTATGCCACAAGCGGTGGCAGCTCGCCCCACGCATCACGGTCGGCCCGGGGGTCCTCGGAAATCCGCATGATCGGATGGCCATAGGCGGTCTCCGGGATCCGAATGGGGAACCGGTCGGAGCGATAGGGATGACCGTCCCCGCCGAACCTGAGAGGGAGGACCCTCGCCAGCGCGGGACCCGGCCGAGCCGACCCCACGGGACCCGCGACGAAGAGCAACGCCCCGCCACCGTCGACGAAGGACGCAACGCGGCCTCCGACGTCACCCGTGAGAATCTGCGCCGGAGGGTCGAACAGGACGACCAGATCCCGGTCCGTCAGACTCGCGAGTGACTCGCGCGCCCGAGTGGCTCTGCCGGCGCTGCCGTCGGGGACGATGACCTCGGCCTCAACGTTCGGGTCGTCCCCAAGCAGGCGTCGGAGATAGGCGAAGTCCGGACTCGGACCTCCCGCCACCACAAGCACGCGGATTCGGCTCTCCAGGATCTCGGTGGACACCATCACCGCGTTGTTCGCCGACGACCGCTCTCCCTCCCTGGGGGCGATGGAGACACGATAGACATGGCGCCCTGGCGTCTCAGGCGTCACGTTGACCACGACGGACTGCTCGCCTTCCAGCAGCCGTACCGGATGCGAGGCGAGCCGGCGCCCGGCCTCGTCCACCTGGAGCAGATCCTGGACGCCTTCGTAGCCGCTCGACCGGAGGCCGATCTCGATCCCCAGCTCCTGGCCCACATACGCCACGGGATCGATGGTCGAGGAGACCAGTGCCAGGTCCCTGGGCGGCTCCGGGTTCCCCACCCCGACCGTGTAGATCGGGACCCCCAGATCCTCCGCGGCACGCTCGGGACGTCCACCGAGGTTGTGACCGCCGTCCGAGACGAGCAAAGCGGCCACCAACCCCTTGCCCAATGAGGCCTCCTTCAAGCCGTCCAGCGCACCGGCGATGTCCGTCGCCGGGCCCTCCCAGCGCAGGGAGCTCAGATCCTCCCGCTGGAGCCGACGCAGACCGTCCGAGAAGCTGTACCAGGCGACCCGCGCCCCCTCCTGGAGCCGGTCCACGGCCTCCGATGCAAGGACCTCCAGTGCCGCGTCGTGCCGAGCACGACCGGTGTCTTCGGCCCTCATACTCTCGCTGGCGTCGACCAGGATCGCCACCAGCGGCTTCCGCTTCCGCCTGACCGACAGGCCCAGGATCGGCTCCATCAGCAGCAGAACCACGAGCACGACGGTCGCGACTCTCAGGGCCGACAACCAGACCGCCGCAGCACCGCGGCCGCCGGACCCGGATCTGTAGACCTGCAGGGCCAGGTAGACGCAGGCTGCACCCACGATTCCCAGGATGAGCCCGTCGGACAGGCTCAGATTCCAGTCGAACGCCCCTGACACAATAGACCGATCTCTGCGGATCTCACGTGGACCGCAATCTGGCACCGGGAAGCTTCAGCCGGGGATCCGCGTTCAGATCCAGGCCCGACTGCTCGCCTCTGGCCAGACGAGACGCCCCCACGGCGGCGATCATTGCGGCGTTGTCGGTACACAGGGCCGGCGAAGGGCAGAACACGCTGATCCCGGCCCTTGCGCCCGCCTCCTCCATGCTCGCCCTCAGACACCGGTTCGCGGCCACACCGCCGGTCAGGACCACCTGATTCACTCCGGCGGACGTGGCGGCGCGCACGGTCTTGTAGACCAGCACCTCCACGACGGCGGCCTGAAAGCTGGCGGCCACGTCGGAGCACTCGGCCTCGCGTTGGGCGTCGGACAGTCGCTCCAGATGGTACAGCACGGCGGTCTTCAGCCCACTGAAGCTGAAATCGAAGCCGTTGGAGTTCATCAGCCCCCGTGGGAAGTCGATCGCCGTCGGGTCGCCGGGCTCTGCGGCCTCCGACAGCCGGGGCCCACCCATCGTGGTCTCTCCGTCCCGAAGCAGGCCGAGAAGCTTCGCCACCTTGTCGAACGCCTCTCCCGCCGCGTCGTCCAGGGACCGGCCCCAGATCGCATAGTCCCCCAGGCCGGCCACGTACACGAGCTCGGTGTGTCCTCCCGAGGCCACCAGCGCCATGAAGGGAGGCCGAAGGTCCGAGTTCTCCAGCAACCCGGCCAGCAGATGGCCTTCGACATGGTGCACGCCGATCAGGGGCAGGCCGGCACCCAGCGCGAGGCCCTTGCCCGCCGAGAGACCCACCAGGAGGCATCCGACCAGGCCAGGCCCACGGGTGACCGCGATCCCACCCAGGCCCTCCAGGGCGAGGTCCGAGAGATCGAGCGCCTGACAGATCACCGGCATGATCTTACGGACGTGATCGCGCGACGCCAGCTCGGGTACCACCCCCCCGTAGAGACTGTGCTCGGTCTGGGAATGGATCACATTGGACAGGATGCGGCCGCCCGCGACCACCGAGGACGCGGTCTCGTCGCAGGAGGTCTCGATCCCGAGCACCGGTTTTTCCCACGCCCAGGGCAGGGAGCCGTGCATAGCGGTCGTCGTCCAGGAACTGTGGGTCCGAACGTCGGTTTGCAGGCGAGCCGAAACAGACAATCCGTCGGTTGGGTCCGGGTCATCGGGGACCCGGCCGGGTCGCGGGGACCCGGTGGGAGAGATGCGGGGGGGAAATCCTGCAGGGAACAGGACTGGAGCCGGTCCGGGCACACCGGACGGGCGTCTCGGCCTGCTTTGCGAAGTCGGTTCTCAGCGGAAGGCCATCACGGCCTGGTCTATCGTACGGGATCCATTGCACCCCGCACCGGCGTTCCCTTCATGTCGGATCAGGGGAGATCAGAGGGGGGAAACGCCGGCATCGGCACAGGATGATAGGCGCGTGGCAGCCGAGGCGACCTGCCTTACGGCCGAAGAACTCCCTGGATCTGTTCCTCACACAGGGGATGAAGCGATCAGCGGATGGAACCTTCGATCCGGCCCGGCCGCCGGAATTCCTCTAAACCCCCCACCCAAGAATGGAGCCGAAACGAGACGGGGTTTCAAGCGGGCCGCCCCGCTTGAAGCCATCTACTTGTACGATTCGGCAATGTGCCTTCCAACACTGATCTCGCCGTTGTCGATCCGCAGGTTGAAGCCGCAAGAGGGGTTGTTGCACACCCAGGCCTTGTAGTGGATGGCAGCCCCATCCCTACCGTAGTCCGACAAAGGAAGCAACACCCCCCGCTCGCACTTCAGGCACAGTGGAAACTGATTCTCCTTATCCATCCTGCTCCTCCCCTCCACATGGCGTCCGGACTCATTCCGCGGCAAGCCGAACGACCGGTCCTGCAAATCCCCACCAGAGGAAGACAGGCCTCACCGTGTGCCAACGCGGCGGTTCGATCCCCACATCGGATGGCGAAACCTGTCGTAACCTTATTTCAGGTATAAATTTACATGAAGGATCTCGCAAAGTCAAACATTTTCGTAGGGAATCGGGGGTCCCGCGTTTCGAACCGATCCCGTTTGACAAATCTCTATAGTAAACCTATACTTGAGCGCTCACGCGGGGGACCGAGCGGAGCAAACGCTGTTCAGAGCGCCAGCGCATCCCATCTCGACGCGAAACCGAAAGCGAGTACCTCTCACAATGGCCTCTCAAAACCGATTTCTCCTCTTCATACTCGTCGCCATCGTCCTGGGTGCCCTTTTCGGGGGTCTGTACCCGAATGCAGCCCTGCACGTGGGCTTTCTGGGCCGGCTCTTCCTAAACGCCCTCAAAATGATCGTCATCCCGCTCGTGATCACGTCCATGGTGTGTGGTGTGGCCAACATGGGCGACGTGAGGCGGCTGGGAGGCGTTGGCAAGCGGACGGTGCTCTACTACATGGCAACCACCGGTCTCTCGGTGCTGGTCGGCCTGGTCCTGGTCAACATCGTCCGTCCGGGTGTAGACGTCCAGCGCGGGGAGGATCTGGCCGGCGTCCCGTATGCGGTTGAGGGGAATCGCGTACAGCTGGATGAATCGGCTCGGATCCCGACCGACTACGATGCCCGCTACCAGGTCCTTCTCCTGGACCAGGATATCGCGGGCATCGTGGATCCCATGGTCCCCGCAGGGCCCGATCACCTCACGGTCAAGGGCTGGCGGCACCGACCGACCGGAGAGGTACAGGTCCCCCGAGCCAGTGGATCCGGGCTGCGGATCGACCTCGTGGTCGCCGAGAAGGTGAAGGGGAAGGACCGCGGCGTCCTCGAGGTCCTGGTGGACGTCCTCGTCGGCATGGTCCCCACCAACATCTTCAAGGCCATGGCCGAAACCGATGTGCTGCCCGTAATCGCCTTCTCGCTGCTCTTCGGCGGGATTCTCACCACCCTGGGAGACAGGGCGCGTCCCGTTCTGAACGTCATCGCCGGCCTGAACGAAGCGATCATGAAGATGGTCCACATCATCATCGGCTTCGCTCCCGTGGGCATCTTTGGCCTGATCGCGGACCGGATGGGCCAGAGCGGCGGGTGGGCCGGCTTCCTGCCCGAGCTGGTCAAGGTCGGGTGGTACGCCCTGACCGTGATCTCGGGCCTCCTGATCCACGGCGTGATCACACTCCCGCTGGTGCTTCTGGTTGTGGCCCGTCGCAGCATCTGGCGCTACACCAGCAATATGCTTCCTGCCCTGAGCACGGCCTTTTCAACGGCATCGAGCTCCGCCACACTGCCGCTCACCATCGAGTGCGTGGAGGATAGGAACCGGGTCTCGAACCGGGTGTCCAGTTTCGTGCTCCCCCTTGGAGCCACGATCAACATGGACGGCACCGCCCTCTACGAGGCCGTTGCGGCCATGTTCATCGCCCAGGCCTACGGAATCACCATGGGACCTGTCGAGCAGGTCATCATCTTCCTCACGGCCACCCTGGCAGCGATCGGTGCCGCGGGCATCCCGGAGGCCGGCCTCGTCACGATGGTGATCGTGCTCCGGGCCGTGGACCTTCCCGTGGAAGGCATCACCCTGATTCTCGTGATCGATTGGTTCCTCGACCGATGCCGGACCACGGTGAACGTGTGGGGCGACGCCGTTGGCGCCGCCGTCGTCTCCCGGTACGAAGGGGACCCGGAGCCAGTCGAAACGTCCCCCGCCACATCCTAGCCCACCATGGCCTACACTCCCGACAACCCGCTCATCGTACAGAGCGATCTCACCGTCCTCGTCGAGGTCGGAAGCCCGTACTATGAGGAGGCGCGCGACCTGCTGGCGCGGTTCGCGGAGCTCGAGAAGAGCCCGGAGCACATCCACACCTATCGCGTGAGCCCCCTGTCCCTCTGGAACGCGGCGGCCGCCGGATTCACGGCGCCGGAAATCGCCGAAGTCCTGGAGCGGTTCAGCAAATACGAGATCCCGCAGAACGTCGTCGTAGAGATCCAGGATACCATCTCCCGGTACGGACGCGTGCAGCTGGACCGCTCGGAGAAGGACCTGATCCTCTCATCGGACGACCCCATCATCATCACCGAGATCTGGCGGCAGCGGGGCGTGCAGCCCTATCTCGGAGAGCGGCTCGACGACTGCAGGATACAGGTCGACCCCCTTTACCGGGGCCACCTCAAGCAGGCGCTCATCCGGATCGGCTTCCCGGTCAAGGACCTGGCCGGTTACCTGCCGGGCGCGAAGCTCACGCTGTCGCGCCTGGAGACAGCTGCCTCGGGGAGGCCGTTCGCCCTTCGCGACTACCAGGCCGAGGCCGCCGACATCTTCCACGCCGGCGGGGGGCCGGAGGGAGGCAGTGGCGTGGTGGTCCTGCCCTGCGGGGCGGGCAAGACCATCGTGGGCATCGCAGCGATGGAGCGCCTGCAGTTCCAGACCCTGATCCTGACCACCAACATCACGGCCTCGCGCCAGTGGAAGGCGGAGCTGCTGGACAAGACGAGCCTCGCCCCGGACCAGATCGGCGAGTACTCCGCGGAGCGGAAGGACATCTGTCCGGTCACCCTCGCAACCTACAACATTCTGACCTACCGCAGGAGAAAGACCGACGACTTCCCCCATTTCCGGATCTTCAACGACCGCAACTGGGGCCTCATCATCTACGATGAGGTGCACCTGCTGCCCGCGCCCGTGTTCCGGTTCACCGCGGAGCTCCAGGCCAGGCGCCGCCTGGGCCTTACCGCCACACTCGTGAGGGAGGACGGGCTGGAGACCGACGTCTTCAGTCTGATCGGCCCGAAGCGCTACGATGTCCCGTGGCGCGAGCTGGAGTCCAAGGGATGGATCGCGACCGCCGAGTGCTGCGAGATCCGGGTCAAGCTTCCGCAGGACCTCCGACTCGAGTATGCCATGGCCGGGGGACGGGCCAAATTCAGGATCGCCTCCGAAAACCCCCAGAAGACCGCTCTGGTGGAATCGCTCCTCCGCAGGCACAAGGGAGACCAGATCCTGGTCATCGGGCAGTACCTGGATCAGCTCGACCGCCTGGTCAAGCGCCTCAAGGCACCCGTCATCACGGGCAAGACCCCGGCGGGCGAACGCGACGTGCTCTACGGGCAGTTCCGAAAGGGCGAGATCGACCTCCTGATCGTTTCCAAGGTGGCGAATTTCGCCGTGGACCTCCCCGACGCGAACGTGGCCATCCAGATTTCGGGCACCTTCGGCTCTCGCCAGGAGGAGGCCCAGCGGCTCGGTCGGATCCTCAGACCCAAGAGCGACGGCAGCCTGGCCCACTTCTACACCATCGTGACGCGCGACACCCGAGAGCAGGAGTTCGCCCGGAAGCGTCAGACCTTTCTGACGGAGCAGGGGTACAAGTACGTCATCGAGGATGCCTCCGATGTGCTCGAAGCCCGCGATACCTGAGCACGCTGCTGCCCCCGCCTGTCCCCGACTGCGCGCAGCGGCCGAGATCCTCAGGCCCGTCAACTGCGCTCTCACCTTCGCGTCCGTTCTGCTGGGCGGATGGCTGGGCTCTCACACCCTCTCCCCGACCCTCTTGATTGCCGGCCTGTCCGCATCCCTGATCATGGCCGGTGGAAATGTGCTGAACGACCTCCGTGACAGGGAGGCGGACCGGATCAACAAGCCCCTCCGGCCCCTGCCCTCAGGACGTCTGCCGGCCCGGATCGGACGCCTCCTGGCCGTGCTCTGCACCGCGCTCGGCCTCGCACTGGCCTTCCTCCTTCCGAGGCCCGCTACCCTCGTTGCCGCCTTCGCCGTCACCGCCCTCGTCGCCTACAACGTGCACCTCAAGGGTATTCCCCTCCTTGGAAACCTGCTGGTCAGCCTGCTCTGCGGCCTGTCGTTCCTCTACGGTGGGGCCGCGGTCGGCAACGCGCCGCAGGCCTTGATACCCGCCGCCTTCGCCCTCCTCTACCACCTGGGTCGCGAGATCCTCAAGGACGTGGAGGACAGGGAAGGCGACCGTCTGCTCCGCGGGTCCACGCTGCCCCTCTCCTGGGGCCGCAACAGGGCCCTTGGGCTCGTAACGGCCACCTACCTCGTCCTCGCCATCCTCACCCCCCTGCCCTACCGCTATGGGATCTACGGGATGGCCTACCTGGCCGGCGTGCTCCTGCTCGATATCCTGCTGGCCTGTGTCCTTGTCGCCCTCTGGCGCGGCAGGTCCCCTCACCGATACAGACGCCTGGGCGAGCTTCTCAAGGCGGGCATGGTGCTCGGGCTCTTCGCCATCCTCCTCGGCGGATTCTGAGATTTTCGCTTGACACAACCCATTGATTATGTTAATATAAGCGCATTGCTGGCTGTCGTTAGGGAGGGCCCTGATGAGGCCTTCCGCCTGGTCCCAATCTGCCTTGTACGCGATATCTTGCCCTCGATATGCCGATATCGGTCCCCAGCAAGGAGGTAACCATTGGCGACAACCACCAAGAAGGATCTTGCGCTGAGGGTCAGTCAGGACACCTCGTGCAAGAAAAACCTCGCCTCGAAGATGGTCGACACCGTCTTCGAGGCCATGCGGGAAAGCCTCATCGAGGGCCATCGGATCGAGATCCGGGGGTTTGGGGTTTTCCAGGTAAAGGAGACCCGTCCCAAACCGGCTGCCCGAAACCCCAGGACAGGTCAGATCATCTACGTGCCCGCACGGCGCAAGACGCATTTCCGGCCCGGGAAGCTCCTCAAGGAAGAGCTGCACAAGCCGATCGAGGACCCCGCAACGGACACCCCCCCCGAGCAAGGAGAAGCCCAATAGCATACAGCTCACGCGTTGTTCCTGGCTTGACAGCATCACCCTGGACATCTGGAGAACCTGAACAATTCGCACTTTAACGATGAAGCCCGCGGGCCCGAAGGCCTGCGGGCTTCTCTGAGTAGAGGCCTGGAAGTATCTTGGGTTCCAGGTGAAGGCCTGGAACTCATTGGACAGATTATCAGTACCGCCAGAAGGCGAGAAGCAGCATTCAGCTATCAGCTGTCAGCTAAGCCAGATCAATGGATGCGCCAGAAGGTGACTACCGTAATGGGCGCGCGATAGTGCGCAACTCGCCGGTTCAGCTGAATGCTGATGGCTGACCGCTTCTAGCTACCCACTTCTCACGGCATGCTATCAAGTCCGGAGCATGCGCCTACCTGGTGCCCATGCCCAAAGATCAAATCACCGAGACCCCGGGGGCCTTCCACCACCGCTCGGCCGGCGGAATCGTCGTCAGCCGGCTCGCAGCCGATGCCTCGGTGGCCATGCTGCACAGGGCCGATGGGGAATGGACCCTGCCAAAGGGGCACCTCGAGAGAGGTGAGTCCCCCCGGGACGCCGCCCTTCGGGAGATCGCCGAGGAAGTGGGACTCGATCGGGTCAGAATCGTCGAGAACCTCGGAACGATCGAGTACACCTTCCAGGAGCCCGACTGCCCGAAGCCGCATCACAAGGAAGTCGCCTTCTACCTGGCCGTGTCGACCTCGGGCGAGGTCCCACTCAGCAGGGAGGACAACCCCAAATTCGACGGTGCCCGATGGCTGTCTTTCGACGAGGCCCTTTCGCTCTGCACCTATGCGGAGTTCCGCGATGTGCTCCAGAAGGCCCGGGCCGCCCTCCACCGTCACCTGCAAAGCTCTTGACAATCTTCCGCTACAGACTATGTTTCCGGCAGTAGTTGGCTCCCGGCTCTCAGGACCGTCTCATGGTTCGCCCCCTGAAGGCGGGACTTCCCGCCCCCTGATCCGTGTCTATCTGTGCTCATCTGTGGTTGCATTTCGCCTTCTATGAAACGCGCCCTTGTCATCGAAGATCAGAAGCTCGTCCGTGAGTCCATCGGCGAGCTGCTTCAGGTGCTCGGGTGCGAGGTCCGTCTCATCGGCGACGGCCAGGCTGCCCTCAACGAGCTCCTCGAAAACAAGTACGATCTCATCACGGTCGACCTCAACATGCCCTCCCTGGACGGCGCGAGCGTGGTGGAGGCCATCGCCTCCCAGGACAATCCCAACCGTGAAACGCCCATGATCGTCATCTCGGCCTACCTCTCCCCCGCGGTCACGGATGACCTGAAGGAATTCGGGATCGCCCACTTCCTCGGCAAGCCCTTCCAGGCCGAGGAGTTGCTCGACCCGGCCCGCCAGCTCCTCGGCATCTCATAGCGGGCTCCCTCCCTGCCCAACCTCGAGCTGTGATCTGGCGGGACTCCTCGCCCTCCTTCGTGTCCTTCGTGTTCGTGGTGCAATCTCCCTTGTGTTAAGCTGGAAGCAGACCCTATGGCGAAGACCCCGGAAGCCCGCATCGACGAGCTCGTGCGAGAGCTGAACGAGCACTGCTACCGCTACCACGTTCTGAATCAGCCGACGATATCGGACGAGGCCTACGACCATCTCCTCCGGGAGCTGTCCGACCTCGAGGCGGAGCATCCCGAGCGGGTCCGTGCCGATTCGCCGGCCCAGCGGGTGGGCTCGGACCTCACCAAGACCTTCCCCACCGTCGTGCACGAGCTTCCTATGCTCAGCCTGGACAACACCTACTCCGAGGACGAGCTTCGCGAGTTCGCCGACCGGATCACGCGGGAGCTTCCCGGGGACGACCTCCAATGGGTCTGCGAGCTCAAGATCGACGGCGTGGCCCTCAGCCTCACCTATGAGGACGGCCTTCTCGTCCGGGGCGTCACACGCGGTGACGGCGTTCAGGGCGAGGACATCACCCCGAACGTGCGAACCATCCGCTCGATCCCGATCCGTCTGCGGGAGCCCGTCCCCCGCTGCGAGGTTCGGGGGGAGGTCTACCTCACCGGCAAGGCGCTGGCCACGATCAACCGACGGCGCGAGGCCGAGGAGGAGAGCCCCTTTGCCAACCCCAGGAACGCCGCGGCCGGATCGCTCAAGCTCCAAGATCCCCAGATCGTTGCAGAACGCGGCCTGAGCTTCTTCGCCTACGGCCTCAGGTCGGAAGCCCTCGATCTGGATTCCCACAGCGGCGGCCTGCGCAGGCTCGAGGACCTCGGCTTCCCCGTGAATCCCGAATGGAAGCCGTACGCAACGCTCGATCACGTCGTCACCTACTGGCAGGATTGGGTTGAGCGTCGCGACGTCCTCGACTACGACATCGACGGCATCGTCGTGAAGCTCGACAGCCTCTCGCAGCAGACCCGGATGGGGGCCACGGCCAAGTCGCCGCGGCACTCCATTGCCTACAAGTTCTCCGCTCGACAGGCGCAGACCCGACTGGAGCGCATCCATCTCCAGGTGGGCCGAACCGGGGTCGTCACCCCAGTCGCGGAGCTGGAGCCGGTGCCCCTCGCCGGGACCACTGTCGGGCGCGCCACGCTCCACAACGAGGAGGAGCTGCGCCGGAAGGACATCCGCGAGGGCGACACGGTCGTCATCGAGAAGGGCGGCGATGTCATTCCCAAGGTCGTCTCCGTCGTCCTCGACGAACGCCCTAACGAGGCGCGTCCCTTCGAGTTTCCCGACGCCTGCCCCGCGTGCGCGTCCCATCTCGTCCGCGACGAGGCCGAGGTCGCCGTCCGGTGCGTCAACGCCCGGTGCCCCGCGCAGGTCAAAGCGAACATCCGTCACTTCGCGTCACGAACGGCGATGGACATCGAAGGGCTGGGCAAGGCCCTGGTCGACCAGCTCGTGGACCGGGGCCTCGTTCGGGACGTGGGCGATCTCTACGGCCTGGAGGTCGACACCGTTGCCGACCTGGAGCGCATGGCCGAGAAGTCGGCCCAGAATCTGATGGAGGCGCTCGAAGCCAGCAGGGAGCGACCCTTCCACCGCGTGCTCTTCGCCCTGGGGATCCGGCATGTGGGCGCAACGGTCGCCCGGTCCATCGCAAACGCCTTCCGGTCGATCGACAGGCTCCGGTCCGCGTCTGCAGAGGAGATCGAGGCCGTCCACGAGATCGGTCCCGCCATCGCGCAGAGCGTCCGCGACCACCTGGACAATGCCGCCAACTGGGAGGTCGTCGAGAAGCTCAGGCAGGCCGGCGTCACGTTCGAGTCGCAGCAGGTCGAGGAGGAAGGCCCTCGGCCCCTGGAAGGGAAGACCGTCGTCATCACCGGCACGCTCTCGCGCTGGGGGCGCCAGCAGGCCCAGGATCTCGTGCGAAGCCTGGGGGGCAAGCCCACGTCGAGCGTCAGCAAGAAGACCGACCTCGTCGTCGTCGGCGAGAACCCGGGCTCGAAGGCCGACAAGGCAAGGGAGCTGGGCATTGAGGTCCTGGACGAAGAGGCCTTCGCGAAAACCATAGAAGCAGAACAAGGCGGAACCACAGAAAACGGCGGAACCGCCGATTAATCCCGGCTCCGACCTACCACATACCGGAATGACAACCGCAATGCCAGCCGGGACAGGCACCGATAGACACCGATACTGACCTGCAGGAAATCGAAAAGTGTTTGCCCTTCTCGAGGCAGACGCAGGGGGTATGGCGGTGGTCGGATAGAGCTTTCTGACCGGGGCCTTCGCTCGGCCCTCCAGCCGCCGCCACCAACGTCTGTCATCCCGGCCTCCGAGCCGGGATCCAGTGCCTCGGCAGCAGATAGCCATTGGGGCACAAATGTGACATCCTGGCCAAGTGACCTGTGGAGTTGTTCCGCCGCTCAGCACATCAGAGATCGCGCGGTGATAGGGGTAGGAAGGGCCGGTTGAGTTCCCGGCCCCTCCCCCCTCCGAACCGTGCGTGCGGTTTTCCCGCACACGGCTCTCCGGTTGGTGGTTCACCGTAGGACGGATTGGCGAGCTGTCTCAGAGGCGAGCTTGAGAG
>JASLMQ010000790.1 GCA_030746455.1 Candidatus Latescibacterota bacterium | reverse complement strand
CGGGCAAACAGGGCTACATCAGCTACGGCTACCGGAGGCCCGCCGAGTCGGCGGAGGCACTGGGAATGCTGGCCGAGATGGGTCTGGCACCCGTGGAGGTCTTGCCCGAGTTCAACCACTACGTGGGTGCTCAGGTACTGGCCGGTGTCAGCCAGATGATTCGCACGGTCTCGACCGGGGACGCGTCTCCGGTGGTCCAGGGGGAGTACAGAGGCGCCCTGTACACCGCCGACAAGCGTGCCAGGCGGAAACGTGGACGTTGAACTCCTGCGCGAGGCCGAGCCCGTCGGCCCTGGTCACGCCGACCGCCTGGGTCGAGCATTCGCGGCGGCGGACAAGCGGCTGTGGTGTTACTTCGCTCCCTTCATCGGCTGCTACAGCCTTCCCCCGGGACGCGAGGTGCTCCTGTTCCGGCACGAGGGCTCCCTGTGGCTCCTGGTCCGCCGGCGGAGGGACGAGGAGGATCAGGTCGACCTCCTGGTTCCCCCGCTGCCAATGCCCGTGGCGGGGCTCGGCGGCGCGCTCGACGCGCTTTTGGCATACAACCAGGGAAGGCATCCCCGCATCCTCTGGGTCGATGAGGCGGATGCCGCCCGGATTCCTCGAGACCGCTTCAGGCTCGAGCCGAAGGACAGGGAATACCTCTACGATCCGCGTGTGGTGGCCGCGGCGTCCGGGCGTCCGTTTCGAGATCTGCGCAAACGTGTCAGCCGCTTTCGGCGGTCTCACATGCCTGAGTTCCGGGAGCTGGCGCCTTCCGACGGGCGGGCCTGTGAACAACTGCTCAGACACTGGCGCCGCCGTCAGGGCCGCAAGCACGGATTCCTGCTGGACTGGGGATACACGCGTGCGGCGGTGGAGCGGTACGGACCCTGGTCGCGTGAGGGGTTGCAGGGCTGGTGCGTGGAGCTGGACGGCCGAGTGGCGGCCTTCGGAATGGCCGGGAGGATGCAGGAGGAGGTGGCGAGCTTCTTCATCGCTAAGGCCGACCCCGATGTGTGGGGGCTGTCGGAGTACCTGCGCTGGGAGATCTATCGATGTCTATCGAAGTTCCAGTTGGTGAACGACGCCGGCGATCTGGGTCTGCCCGGACTCAGACAGCACAAGATGAAGTTCCGGCCCGTGGCATACCTCACGGCCTACGCCGCCGAGGCCGTCTGATGGCCCGGTGGATCTGGATCCTGATGGTGGTCGTGGGATCCGGCTGGGCGGGGTGTGGCAGCTCGTACACCTACCGGTCCTATGAGGTCATTCACCGGGTCGATCTTCTTAAGCCCGGGGATGAGGTCCGGGTGGTGCCCGTCAACGGGGCTCCCTTCCGTGGATCCCTGTTGAGCAAGACGGAGCTCGTGGCGGTAGTGGCGACCGAAGGAGGGGGAGAGAGGGCAATCGCTTGGACCGACATCCGGGTCGTGGAACGGGTCGTCAAGGCGGTCGCCCGGTAGGGTGGACCAAAGCATCTGGCCGCGGATACCCGCCGGACCGAGGGGAGAGGGTCTCTTCCTCCGGTCTGGAAGGGATTCGCGGCCGTCTTCTGTTGTACCCATTTCGCGGGGATGGTGCGGCTACCAGTAGGTCCGTCTCTCCCACTTCCGGAGGTCCAGGCCCCGCCCGTCGGACGATCGGAATTTGACGAGGATGTTCTGACGGTCCATGCTGAACCAGTAGTCCTGGCTTCCGGCAACGGTGCCCACTTCCACCCGCCAACACGTCGTGGCGCTGCCGGCCACCGGAACCTCCTCTTTGCCGACAACGCGAACGACTGCGCCGACGACTTCCGGAGGTGCGGCCTTGTTGGATATCTGGCTCGGCAGCAGCCG
>JASLMQ010000789.1 GCA_030746455.1 Candidatus Latescibacterota bacterium | reverse complement strand
TGAGAATGCCCTTGGCATTGGTGGGAGCGAGCGGGACCGACTGGAGGCCGTGCGCAGTCGAGAGGTGGCGGAGGAAATCCTGAGGCGCCTGCCCAGATCGGATTCCGAGCGGGAATATGCCCTGGTGGAGGGGTATCGGGTGGCGGAGCGGATGAGCTGGGACAGCGTGTGCAGGGACCTCTTCCTCCCGGGTCTCAAGCGCGCCGCGCAGGCAGGGACACAACGCCGCGGTACGTGACTGGAAACGTTTGCGGGGGCCAGGCGTCGTATGGATAACGATGAAAGACGAGGAAAAGGCGTTTCTATGAGGGGAGAGCGAACGTGAGGATGGACCGAGTCGTCTGGACGGTTGTCGCAGCCGCCGTGCTTTGGGCTGCCGGCTGCGGGAACCGATCGACCAACCCGATCGGTGGCGACCTGATCGCCCGGGACCCTGGCCAGGTGGTGATGCTCCCCGCCCTCGGGCTGTCTGCCGGGGCGCAGAAGTTCGGCGGGGTGACCCCCGTGGTGGCCGGGGGTTTCGAGGAGCTGTTGGTCGGACGCATGAACGGCCTGGTGTTCCGATCTCTGCTCCGATTCCGGGTCGACGCGGACTCGCTTGCGCGGGCCCTCGGCGTCTCCTGGGCCGGGGCCGCCGAGGTGAACACCTTCCGTCTCTATCTCAAGCCCGGAGTCCCGGGAATCAAGGGCGGTCCGGATCTGGCCGTGAGCCGGCCCCTATCGGCCTGGGATGAGACCAGCGTGTTCTCCGACAGCCTGAGTCTGGAGGAGATCGAGATGCCCGCCACTGCACTGCCGACCGCGTCGGCTTCCCTGGTGGGGGACAGCATCGTGGTGGTCGACCTGCCCGCCGCTCTGATCCAGGATGTGCTTGCCGGCGCTGCTGGCTCGGATTCGGTGGACGTCCTGTTGCATCCGTCGGATGGCTCGGACGACTTCCTGACCTCATTCGTCTCCAGGGAGGGCGTCCTCCTGGTAACGCCTCAGGATCGACCCCGCTTCGAGCTGACCTATTCGCTCGCCGGCGATTCCCTTCGGTACGAGGGTGGCGCGAGCCTGGACACCTATTGGGGCGCGCGCGACGGCGACGGGCCCGAGCCGGGGACGCTGCTGCTGGCGTCGGGGATCCGCTACGATCCGATTCTGCGCTTCGATCTGCCCGACACCATCCCCGCGGGCGCCACGATCAACTCCGTGCGACTGGAGGTCGACTTGGATCAGGACCGCTCCTTCCTCAGCGTGTTCCCCTTCCAGATCGGTCGTCTCGAAGTCCTGTCGGCCTCCGGCGATACCACCTATGCCAACTACGACAACCCGGACGAGGTCCAGCAGTTCGTGTCGGGGGCCTCTACCTCGAGCTTCCTTATCTATCCGCCGCTAATTCAAAGCTGGCTGTCCAAGAGCGCTCCGAACCACGGTTTGGCGCTCAGGGCACAGGACCTTCAGAGCCTGGGGTGGGTCCTTCTCCTCAACCCACGGCTGAGGATCATCTACTCCCTGCCCCCCAGGCTGGGACCTGAAGGGAGGCAGCCATGAGAACCCGTGTGTTTGTGGCGGTGGTTCTGCTGGTGCCTGTCGTGCTGGCCGGCGCGGGCCCGGCGTGGGCCGATACCGTCTTCTCGTTCAACGGGATCGGCGATCCCGTCAGCCGTATGGATGTCCGTGCCCGATCGATGGGCGGGGCCGGCCGGGCCCTGATCGACGGGGAGGTCTTCGACCAGGGCAACTTCAGCTCCGCGAATCCAGCGCTGCCCGGCGGGTTCATCCGTCCTGCCCTGAGCAGCCTGTTCTTTTTTCAGCGGCGTACCCTGAACGACGGCACCCGTTCGCACGCGGTTTCCGATGGTGATATGGGCGCCCTCCGGCTGATCGTCCCGATCCGCCCCGGCGCCTCTGTCGCCGTGGGGCTGGAGCCGCTGACCGACCTGGATTTCGGGCTCGTCCAGGACTCGGGGCTGGATTCCCTGTCGCACACGCTGACGGTGGACGCCACGGGCGGCATCCAGGCGCTCACGCTGGGCTACGCCCAGATGGTTGGCAGCCGGCTCTATCTCGGAGGGCGTCTCGACCTGATCGTGCTGGGCACGATCAGCGAGGTATGGACGAAGGAGTTCGACAATCCGGAGATCCAGTTCCGATCCGACGACCTGGTTCTGAGGACCCATCGCGGATTCGCACCCGCCCTGGGGGCCGTCTACGTACCCGCCGAGAAATGGCGCGTGGGGCTGGATCTACAGATTGGGAGCACGGTGAGGCAGACCCGGCACGAGCGAAATCTGTTCGCCCAGGGGAGGCTGGAGGAGGGACTCCAGTCGGAAGCGGACGTCAAGTTGCCGTACAGCCTGGGGATCGGGCTTGGATATACCACAGGGTACAAGTGGCTGGCCGCCCTCGACGTCGAGCGGGAGTTCTGGGCGCGCACGCAGGTGGGGAGACACAACACCCTGGAGGTGGCCGCCGGCGTGCTCTACCGGACCGGGGAGCCCGACCTGCTGGTTCGCAGCAAGCGCATCGAGTGGTCGGCGGGCCTCCACTACCGATCTCTCTACTTCAGCACAGCCGCCGGATCTCAGGTTTCCGAGACCGGCGCGAGCCTGGGATTCGGCGTGCCCCTGCTGGGTCGCCTGGGCAAGTTTCGGTACGTGCTCGAGTTCGGAGGTCGTGGAGATCGGGCCAGGCACGGTGTCTCAGAGCGGTACTTGAGGCAAACGCTCGCTGTAAGCGCCTGGTTTCATTAGACCCGCGTCCGGGAGCCGCCCCGGTCGTCATCGACATCCCCGTCCACATCGCCGAGGGTGAACCATGTCCCAGCTCAGGCACGACCCGGTCCAGCGTCGGTGGGTGATCGTGTCGACCGAACGGGCGCGCGACCCATCGGATTTCCACGTGTCCGAGCCCGAAACCGGCTTCCGGTTCTCTCCCTTTGCGGAGGGCAACGAGGACAAGACACCGCCCGAGGTGTTCGCCATTCGAAGGCCGGAAAGCGCGCCGAACGGGCCGGGCTGGCACGTGCGCGTCGTTCCCAACCGTTTCCCCGTGCTGAGGGTCGAGGGTGACCTGGATCGCGAGGGGGTCGGGCTTCACGACCAGATGAACGGGATCGGCGTGCACGAGGTGGTGATAGAGACCCCGAGGGCCGACCTGAACCTTCCTGACATGCCCGTGGATCAGGTCGAGCGGGTGATTCTGGCCTACCGTCAGCGCCTGCAGGACCTGATGCAGGACAAGCGACTCCGATACATCCTGGTCTTCAAGAACCACGGCAACGCCGCTGGCGCTACGCTGCCTCATCCGCACACGCAGATCATCGGCATGCCGGTCACGCCCATCGCTGTGTCTCAGGAGCTGATGTCTTCGCAGGCACACTACCTTCAGAAGGAGCGATGTCTGTTCTGCGACCTGATCCGACAGGAGCGCGATTCCGGTAGTCGGATCATCACGGAGCAGAACGACTTCGTCGCCCTGGCTCCCTTCGCGTCCCGGTTTCCCTTCGAGATCTTTCTCGCCCCCAGGGAGCACGCGCACGACTTCAGCAGGATATCGGACAGCCAGGCCAACGCCTTCGCCAGTGCGCTCAGAGACGTGCTCCTTCGTCTCAAGAACGCGCTGGATGACCCCCCGTATAACTTCGTACTTCACACCTCTCCCATCACGGAAACCCAACCGCACCGACCCGGTTACTGGCAGACGCTCGAGTTCGATTTCCATTGGCACCTGGAGATCATACCGCGCCTCACCCGCGTGGCCGGGTTCGAGTGGGGCACCGGATTCT
>JASLMQ010000788.1 GCA_030746455.1 Candidatus Latescibacterota bacterium | reverse complement strand
GGATGACCGGGTCTCCTACGCCACGAGTCAGAGCCTCACCGAGGCCTACACGGATCTCGACCAGTTGATCCGTGAAGCCGGCTTCCTCCAGACCAGCTTCGACAGCATCGCGGCCTACCTGCAACGGGACGAGCACAAGCGGCGGCACATGCCTTCGATCCTGCCGATCCCGGATGGGGTGGAATGCTGGCGCTCGTCGCCCTTCGGATGGCGGATCGACCCTTTCACTGGCCAGCGGGAGTTCCACAACGGGCTGGACATCGCCGGACGAAAGGGGACGCCCATCATCGCGACGGCCGACGGCCTGGTCGACAAGGTCATGAAGGACAAGTACCTCGGGTACTACGTGGCCATCAGCCATGGCGGGGGCGTGCGCACGGTCTACGGCCACCTATTGGGGCGCCCGTCCGGTCTGAGGAAGGGACAGAAGGTCAAGCGAGGAGATCAGATCGGCAGGATGGGTCGGTCGGGAAGGGCAACGGCCCCCCACGTGCACTACTCAGTGATCATAGATAGGAAAGCGGTGCAGCCGATGCGCTACATCTTCGAGGGCAGGAAGGCCTTGAGCGCCATCTATTGACAGGCGCGCCATCGGATGCAGGAACAGAAATCGAGGGGGCTCTCGATCCGGGAGCCCCCTCGATACATCTGTGCGCCCCTGCTTCCCTGGGACGCTGCCATACACGAGCGGCCTACTTGCGTGTTCGGAACAACAACACCACTCCGACGGCCAGGAAGATCAGATTGGCCCCCCACGCGCCGAAGAAGGGCGGCAGCAAACCGTTCCATCCAAAGGCGCGACCGGCCTGGATGCTCCCGTAGTAGACGAACGAGAGCAGCAGACACATCCCCACCAGCAGGGGCTTCCCCGCGCTCCGCGTGCCCCCGGAGATCGGCACCCCCAGCAACACGATGACAAAGCTGGCGAAGGGAAACGCCATCCGGAGATGCAGCTCCACGGTCTCCCGGTCCGCATCCCTGCCCGTCCGGATCTTGCGCGCGATGAAGGCACGAAGCTCCGCGCCCGTCATCTGCTCCTCCGGTCGCGACGCTCCCGCCAGGTCACCGGGTCCGAAACTGAAGTCGTCCAACCGCATGGACTCGAAGGCCGAAACGTGCTCCAGATCCGCGTCCCCGAAATATCGGACCGATCCCCGGAGGAAATCCCATCCTTCCTGTCGCCACACGATCTCCTCGGCCAGGATCCTCGAGACCGGTTGCAGGCCCTCATACTGGTCCAGCGTCACTCCCTCCCCACGCCTCTCCCGCGGGAAGTACGCCGCCACGTATACGATCCGATCACCCTCCTCGGGAAGCACGACCTGCCGAATGATCTCTGGAAGCTGCTCGTACATCTCCCCCGAGTCCAGAGCCGAACGGCGGCGGTTTCCTTCCGGCATCAGCCGATCCGCGACGAGAAACGCACAGGCGCTGATCACCAGCGCGAGGACCTGGATCGGCAGGACGATCCGGTAGAGGCTCGCGCCGGCGGCCTTCATCGCCGTCAGCTCCTGGTGGCGCGCCAGTCCCCCCATGCAGAAGAGACAGGCCAGCAGCATGGCCATCGGCAGGACCAGCACGGAGATGTAGGGAATGTAGTAGAGATAGTACAGCGCGATGGTGCCGGGGGTCAGGCCGCGATCGATGAAGGAGCTGAGACGGCCCGCCAGGTCCACGACCAGGAAGATCGCAACGAAACCCACCACGCTCGGAGCGAGATAGACGCCGAATTCGCGCAGGACGTATCGGCTCAGGATCCGCACGGCCCCGGTCCTTTCAGCCTGAACTCGAACACCGTCGTGACGCAAAGCCAGATCCCAACCGCCGCCACGACGATGTTGGGACTCCACATGGCCAGCCAGGCCGGCACGTAGCCCCGATCGGCCAGCGTTTCCCCCCCGATCAGGAACAGCCACCAGACCAGGAAGAACCCCACGCTGATCCCCGCGCCCACGGCCGGGCTGCTCCTGCGAACCCGGATGCCCAGTGGCGCGCCGACGAGGACAAAGGTGAGACACGCCACTGCAATCGAGATCTTCTTGTGGATTTCGACCATGTACCGGCTCGCGGTCCTCCGCTTGTGGGACTCCAGCGCGGCGTCCGCCTCGATCTGGGATTGCAGGCCGCGAAGCTCGATGGCAACCATGCGCGCGGCGTCGGGAGGATCCTCGAAGAAGTAGCGCAGGAAGAAATCCGAAATCCTGTGAGCCGTCTCCTCACGCACGGCCTGGGCCTCCGCCACGGTCTCCGACACCCGGTCCAGCATCGCCCCCATGCTCAGCTCGCGGTCCGTGCGATAGTGGGATACCGTTCTCGAAAGTCGCTCTCCGGCCTCCCCAAGCCGGAGCGATTGCTTGTCGAAGCGCGCCCGCACGTAGACCTCCGGATCCGCTTCGTCGACGCGATGGATCTGGCCACGATAGAGCGTCAGCACCGCCTCGTCACGCTCC
>JASLMQ010000787.1 GCA_030746455.1 Candidatus Latescibacterota bacterium | reverse complement strand
CGCATCGCAATCTGGAGAGGGAATCGCCTCAAGGAGGTCAACAGGTGGCCTACACGACACTGGAAGATTTCTTCGGAGACATCGTCGGCAAGGCCCGGCGCGGGCAAGGGATCTCTGAATCCGGCCTGGCGGACGCGACCGGCCTCACTGCTTCCGAGATCGCTCGTATCGAGAGCTACGAGCTCACGCCCGATGAGGCAGCGATCGGCCGTCTGGCAGCCGCTCTTGGTCTGAACGCAGACAAGCTCGCGTCCGTGGCCCAGGGATGGGTACCGGAGGCGGCGAACGCATGTCTGACGACAGACGACCTCTCGGTCGAGCGACTCATCCTCGATATGGGCGGCATGAAGGTCAACTGCTACCTGCTGATCTGTCAGGCCACGCGTGAGGCCGCAGTGGTGGACCCGGGAACGGAGGGGCTGCGCATACTCGAGGCCATCGGCCGACTCGGCCCAAAGGTGACCCACATTCTGGTGACCCACGGTCATGGCGACCACGTTGGGGCGCTCCGCGAGGTATCGGAGGTTACCGGGGCGAAGGTATTCTGCGGTGGGGGGGATGCTGGAATGCTGGCGGGACACGGCGCGGAGGCCGCAGAAACCGTGGCCGATGGATGGACCACGGCGATGGGCGGGCTGGAAGTACGGGCCCTCGCGTTGCCGGGACACACACCCGGGGGCACCGCCTTCGCGACGGATCAGGGCGTGTTCTCGGGAGACGCCCTGTTTGCCGGATCTCTGGGGGGAGCGACGGGTGAGAGCTATGCGGCCCAGATACAGGCCGTTCGGTCGAAGGTGCTGTCCCTGAGCGAGGAAGTCTGGATCTTCCCCGGCCACGGCCCGATCACGACCGTAGGGGATGAGCGGAGGCACAACCCGTTCATCGTGTAGGCGGTGCAGATGCCGGTCGGCCCGTCAGGACTGTTGGGGCACGCCATCGGAAAAGGCGATGAGGGAGACCTCTTCCTCCGTAAGCGGCAGAAGCCCCTTACCGGGCTCGTCGAGCGAGGGCACCGGGATGTCGGCGATCGCCTCGGGGAGGTCCTCGGAGACCTCGACCCAGGCCCCGATGGCGTCGCAGATCTCTTCGACTGCGCATTTCCTCCGTTCCAGCTGGGTCAGGCGCGTGCGAAGGTGCTCGATCTCTCTGGACAGATCCTGGACCTCCTTCAGGGCCCGTTCAAGCGTGTCCTGATACAGCACTTCCTTGGTTCCGCCGAGGTCTTCCATTCGGGGTTGCCTCCAGGGTCTGATGCATCGGAGACGGGGAGGGGAGTCTGATGCGGGGTCGGATCGGTGGCCAGGGGAGACCACACTGCTAAACATAAGTGCCCTTCGTGCCTGGAGTCAAGGCCAAATGTAGCGGAATCGGCCGCTGGCCGTCCGTTTCGGAGGACTGTTTGAGGGGTGCAACACCGGGCAGACCGCCATGCTGGCAGGCTTATTCGGCCAGATAGGCGCAGCCATGATTTGCGGCCGCAACTTCCTGCTGGCTGCTCGGTCCGGACGCCGACAGACAAGGTGGGTCTCATGCCATCGTTAGGGTCAGACTCGGGCCTCCCAGGGGCGTGAGGCTGGTGCGAAGGTCCCACACACCCCCGTATCCCTGATGCAAGGCGGGGAATTTCTCCCTGGTAGAACCCGGGCACGTTGATTGCTAATCACTCCAGGCAACCGGAGGAGAACAACGTGATGAAATCGACGATGACCCGTGATGAATCAAGCCTTCGCCCACAGAGAAAAGAGTGGGCGAGACCCATAGGAGGATAAGAGCCATGCTGAGGTCCCGATTCGTATGCGCCGCGGCTGCCCTCGCCATCGTGCTGGGCTGGGCCGTGGGGGGCGATGCCCAGGAGTATTTCGGCAAGAACAAGGTGAACTACTCGGACTACGACTGGCACTACATCGAGTCGGAGCATTTCACGATCTACTTCGACAAGAGCTCGTTGCCGGTTGCGGAGTTCGCGGCGAAGGAGGCTGAGCGTTCG
>JASLMQ010000786.1 GCA_030746455.1 Candidatus Latescibacterota bacterium | reverse complement strand
GGTGACGATGCCGCCATGTGGGTCACGGCCGCGGTCTTCAGGCCGAGATCGTGTGAGCAGTGCATCAGGCACGGGACACCCCAGGCCTCGCCGATGGCGGCGATCTTCCTCACCCGAATCAGCCCTCCCGACGCCGGCGTGTCCGGCATCAACATGTCGGCCGCGCCCGCCTCGAGTACCGGCCGTACCCCCTCCGGAATCGACACTCCCATATTCACGAGTATGCCCATGCCGACTTCCTGCCGGACGCGTGCGAGGACGTCGGGGTGCTTGGGGGAGCAGGGATCCTCGAAGAAGCGGATCCCGAGGTCGTGCATCTTGCGCATGATCGATTCCGTGTCCTCAGGCGCGTAGCCCCCGTTGGCGTCGGGACGAAACACGGCCGAGTCGCCCACTTCACGCTGTACGGCTTCGGCGATCCGGAGGTCCTGTTCCGCGTCCACGCCGGCCTTGGTCTTGAGAAAGCTGAATCCCCACCGGTCGACGTAGGCCCGAGCGGTCGACGCGGACTCGGAGGGCTCCTTGAGGCCCATGCAGGCGCAGAAGTCCGCCTCTTCGCGCACGAGGCCCCCCATGATCAGACAGAGCGGGAGGTCGGCGGCCTTCCCGAGCAGGTCCCACAGCGCCATCTCGATTCCGGACATCGGTCCCCGACCCATGCCCGCGGCCTCGAGGCCGGACAGCGCACCCTCGATGTCCCCGACCGGCTTGCCGGCGAGGATGACGTTGGGATCCGACTCGAACGCTCCCGTGCCCTCTCCCCAGCCAATGAGCCCGGCGTCGGTTTCGACTCTGACGATAAGGCCCCGCGCTCCGAGGGTACCCGGCAGGCCACCCCGACCGATGTAGGGGCCGATGGGGGCCTCATAGGGGATGTAGACAGACGTTCCGGCGATGGTTTTGATCTTCATGTCGGGCTCCTTCGTGTCGGAAGGGATGGTGGCGGCGTGACGTGTTGCAGCCTCTGGTTGCCGGTGTCAATCGGTGATGGGAATCAGGATTCTGAATCAGGGAAGTCCTCGAAGTCGGCTGCCGGATCTCTGCTGACGGTTTCAGGAAGGTAGAGTGGGGCATCGGCCTCGACGACGGTACCGTTCCCAAGGCAGATCTGGTTCGGGGTGCACGGATTGGCGCGTTTTGGGTACTTCTCCCTGAGTTCTGCCGTCTCCTGTTCACGCCTCTCCTCCTCGGCGTCGAAATCGAAGCCGTCCATTACCAGGTCGCGCAGGTCGCGGAGCTCAGATGCGAGGCTTCCCGTAGCTCCAGGCAGGAGATTCTGCTGTTCGTCGGGATCGTCCACCAGATCGAAGGCCAGGTCGTCGCAGTTCCTGAAGGCGATGTATTTGTGCCGCTCGGATCGGACCATACGGAACTCGGTGCCCTCACCCCAGCGGGGCATGAGGGCCTCCGAGAAGACCCCTGGACGCGCGGACAGGGCCGGGCAGTTTTCCCCGCAGAGGGCGGGGGCGAGGTCCACACCGTCCAGACCGTCTGGCGCCGGAACGCCGGTCAGTCCGCATAGTGTGGGGAAGACATCGACGAGACTGACGGGTGCCGTGACCTCGGAGGCAGACAGCTGGCCTGTGCGGTGCTGAGGAAGGGAGACGATCAGGGGCACCCGTGTAGAGGCATCGTGCCAGACGTTCTTCCACCAGAGGCCGTGTTCGCCCGCCATTTCCCCGTGGTCCGTCGTGTAGACGATCACCGTGTTGTCCAGGAATCCATCGCGATCGAGGGTGGCAAGGAAGTCGCCCAGGATCTCGTCCAGGAAGTCAACGGAGGCGAAGTAGGCCGCGCGGGCCCTGATGCCCTCCTCCTCTCCGATCTCTTCGGTACGAAAGCCCCTGATGGCGCCGACCGTCATGGGGTGGCCCATGGCATCGCCGCTGCGTCCGACGCGCGGCGGCGTTACTCCATCCGGACAGTAGCGATCTATGAACCGCTTCGGTGCCGTGAGGGGAAAGTGGGGCCGGCTGAAGGAGGCGTAGAGCAGCCATGGCCGATCGGGATCGGCGTGACGCTGCTCGCGCAGGTGGGCGATGGACTCGCGCACGACCATCTGCTCCTGAAGCATGGATTCGGGAACCTGGGAGATGCCGGCGTCGAGCGTGCGCGATCGCATGTCCATGCCGCCGAGGTTCTCGCCGCTGGACGGCGTGAGGGGATCGTACTGGTGTCCACAAGAGCCGCCGAAGTCACCATAGGGACGGGCGGCGAATCCGCCGAACTGACGGCAGCCCCCGAGATGCATCTTGCCGACGGTGGCGGTGGCGTAGCCGTGGGCCTGTAGGTGTGACGCGATGGTGGGCAGTTCGGGGTCCAGCACAGATCCGTTGGCCCAGGCTCCGCAGCGATGGGCGTGTCTGCCTGCATGCATGGCGATACGGCTGGGCGTACACAGGGGCATCTGGCAGTAGGCGGCGTCGAAGTTGGCGCCCTTCGAGACGAGGCCGTCCAGGGTGGGGGTGTGACAGGGCTCGCCGCCGCGGTCCCGACCGCGGGACGAGAGGAAGCGGAAGCTGTGCTCGTCGCTGTGGAGGAAGAGAACATTGGGTCGGCTGGACATGAAAGTCTCCCAGAGTGAGGCGAGGAACATTGAGAATTGGAGATTGAGAATTGGAAATCGTCCTACGAGCCACGGCGGCATGCACCACGCTCGGCAGGCGAAAGCCTGCTTTCGTGGTCAGATCTAAGAACCCAGAAGCGCTAGCCTGTGCGTTGCCTCCATAGGATCAGGCCCGCTGCACCGAGAAGGAGTAAGTCAAGGAGCAAGAGGCCCCGGCGAAGGGGCGAGAGGCGGGGTTTCAGGACGATATGGTGTTCCCCTGGACCCAATCGGAGCGCGATGAAGCGATCGACGGTCTCCAGGGGCTCGACAGTCTCTCCATCGACGATGACATCGAGATAGGGATAGTAGGCGTAGGCCAGACGGGCGAAACAGGGCTGCGTGACGCGCAGGCGCAGCTCAACGCGCTGATTCCAAGCCCTGTGTTCAAGGACATCGACTCCGGGCTCGGCTCCCAGATCTTCCGACCCCGACTTGTCCCTGAGGAAGATCTGCCTGCATATACGCTGGGCCGGTACCACGCCCATCTCCCTGACCATTGCAGTAAACTCCCTCTGCACTTCGGTGCTGTCCATCGAGGCGAAGTCCTCAACCGGGTATTCCCGACCGGTGGCAACCGCAGAGACCACGACAGGGCTGGCGTACGTGAGATTGAGATCCCACCTCAGGTTGTCTTCCCGGCGGAAGATCAGGATCCGTTTTATGTTGAGAAGGCACGCAGCAGCACCGAGAAGACCGACATCCCCATCGGACACAGACTGGCGGCGGTGCGGGTCCTCACTCTTCATAGCTTGCAGCATCGGCGTCGCGAGTTTCTCGAACGGTATCGCACAGGCCGGGACGGCAAGGGGATGCTCGTCGAACAGCCGGTAGACAGACGGGATCTGGGCCCGGATCGTCAGGTGAGAGACGACGAGTGTGCCCCAGAACCCGGCTCGCGTGCTGTAGATCCTGACGTCCGGAAGCTCTCCGGTGCGTGGCTCGGTCGACGGTAGGCCCCCGGGCAGCGGCAGGAAATGGGTCGAATATTCGCGGCTGTAGTAAAGCTGGTGGAAGGTGGTGGGCCCGAGGTCAACGAGTACGGCCGCGAGGGGCAGTACGAATAGGGTCGTTCCGTGCC
>JASLMQ010000785.1 GCA_030746455.1 Candidatus Latescibacterota bacterium | reverse complement strand
GCTCGAGGAAGAGCGCCGTCAGGTCGCCCGCCACCGTCGTGCCGTCAGCCTTTCTTCCCCCCAGGACGACGTACTGCGGCGCGTCGTAGGTCAGGTTGCGCGCCCACCCCGTGTCCTTGTCGGAGCCACCTCCCATCTGATGTTCGCCGCGGCCGAGTACCAGGTTGTTCTTGCAGTAGAAATCCTCGATCAGATCCCCGGCCTCATCACGGCAAAGCCTTCCGGCGGCCTGGTCCTCCTCATAGAACCGAAGCAGCATCTCGTCCAGCCGGCCGAAGGTGAGGGTGGGATTGGACGCCAGCATCGTGCAGTAGGGGTGTCCCACCAGCCAAACGAGCTGCAGTGCCTCGGCAAACGTCTGCGGCGGACGGAGCGCCAACGCAGCACAGCGCGCCGCCGGCTCGACCAGGCCAGCTTCTCGGGCTGCCCCGGCGTAGCGGCTGGCGTAGTTGCGGAAGGCCTGATAGATACGGACCGAACCCCGCAGAAAGTCGAGGGCGGCCTCATCCGCCCCAATGGAAGCTCGGCGCTCGAGCTCCCCGACCGCGAATTCTTCCAGCCCTGACAGGCCGAGCTGCAGCAAGCGGGGCCAGGCAAAACACTCGTGGCCACCGTCCTTCATCCAGGGAGGGCGGGCAGATCCGTTCCAGGCGGCGACGGTCTCCTGAAAGAAGGCCTCCCCTTCGCGGTCAGGCACCTCTTCCGTGATACGCCCCAGGATCAGATCGAGAGGAGAAACCGGTACCGAGATGCGGTCGAGGAGGTAGTAGACCCCTTCGCCGAGCTGGAGGGGTTGGGTAAGATCGCGGACACGGGCGTCAGCCTCGTGCGTCAGGCGCAGACGCTCCAGGCTCGTGGATTGCACCTCTTTGTCGCACAGAGAAGAGATGGCTTCCTGGACGCGCGCTGAGGGCTCGGTCTCAGACGGGGCTCTCATCGCTCACCTCGCGGCAGATCCCGAGCCCGGTCACAGGCCCGGTTTGTGAAGCACTGCGGTGTGTAGCGCACGGCGTCGTGCCGCGCATCCAGAGACAGCCCGGCCGCCTCGAGAGGACAACGGTTGATAGAACAGTCATTGATCATGGACAGAGGATAAACCCCTGCGCCCAAAGGCAGCCACCGCACGTCGGAAATGAGTTGCCGAGGCAATCCTCCTCATTGGACCCCGCTAACTCACATGTGCCACAGGATACGCAGGGCGGGAAATCGAATTGAGTCACTCTCTTCCGAAATGCAATGTATTTCGGCTGCTTCCAGATCTCGAGCAATCCTTGATCCCGCAGCGATCCGAACAGGCATTCCCGGTATCGGTGCTCCTCGTCTCCCTTGAAGTTGACATGTGAATGCAGAAGCGGCAGACACGGGCTGACGCCACCGTCCCAGCGGATAGCGACGCTACCTGTCTTCATGAAGGGACAGGTGTTGAAAGGTTCCTTGTATTCTCTATCGAGAATATCCATAACATCCGGATATCTCATAGCCTCGTCCAACAGTGCGACGACCTTCTCACCTAGGTCCATTCGAGGCATTCTAAC
>JASLMQ010000784.1 GCA_030746455.1 Candidatus Latescibacterota bacterium | reverse complement strand
ACGGACGAAGGGATCGTTGGGTTGGGCGAACGTCCCGCCAACGGCCTGAGGAACCTCGATTCCCAGATCGCCCTGATCCACGACCTGTGTCAACAGTTCGTCATTGGCGAGAATCCGTTCGAGATCGAGAAGCTGTGGCAGCGTGCCTATGCCTCTCGGCACGACTATCGCCATCCCGGTCTGGACTCGACACCGGTGCTCAGCGCAATAGAAATGGCGTGTTGGGACATCGTCGGCAAGGCCCTGAACCAACCGATCTACAGCCTGCTGGGGGGCAAGTTTCACGACAAGCTAAAAGCCTACGCCTACATGCCGACACAGGGCATCTGGGAGGACCCCGAGAAGGCGGGTGAGATTGCAGCCCAGCTCATTGAGGAGGGAAACACCGCCTGCAAGCTGGATCCCTTCACGCCATTGTTCCCGCAACCCCGTGACTTCCCCCTGAAGGAAATCCGCCGCGCGGCCAGGGTCTTCGAGTGCATCCGCAAGGCGGTGGGCGACGAGCTCGAGATCGGCATCGGCACCCACGGTCAGCTCAGCACCTCCAGCGCCATCCGGGTCGCGAGCATCCTGGAAGAGTACAACCCGATGTGGTTCGAAGAGCCCGTGGCCCCGGAGAACGTAGACGAGATGGCGCGGGTGGCCGCCCACACCAGCATACCCATCGCCACCGGCGAGCGCCTGGCCACAAAGTTCGAGTTTGCCGAAGTGCTGAACAAACAGGCCGCCCAGATCATTCAGCTGGACGTGGGCCAGTGTGGCGGCATCCTGGAGTCAAAGAAGATCGCGGGTATCGCTGAAGCCCACTACGCGATGATCGCTCCGCACATGTACGTTGGACCGATCGCAGCCGCCGCCGCGGTCCAGCTCGACACCTGTTCGCCCAACTTCATGATCCAGGAGTACAACGCGAACGACCTGCACCGGGAGATGTTCATAGAACCCATCGTATTCGAGAACGGCCACATCATTCCCCCGACAGGCCCCGGGCTGGGAGTCGAGCTCAACGAAGAGGTGCTGAGGAAGCACATGTGCAAGGAGTAGAATGGTGGAGACACCCCATCGCGGGCTCAATCTGACCAATTCCTTGATCCAGCGAACAGGACGGGCTTCGCTGCAGAGCAGTTGGAGGGGTCTTCTCTGGTGCGCTGGATCACCCACTGGGCGATCGGACAATGGCTAAGTCAGGTGGGGCTCGCACCCCGGTTCTGCCCTTCTCAGCGTCTCTGCGCCTCTGCGGGATAATGCTCTACACGACAGGAATCTCCTGATTCGGGTTTGAGGCGACCGACCAGAATGGGAGGCATCGACAGAGTGGACCATACGAACGCAACAAAGTGGAAGCCGGTTGACGGAACCTCGATCCCGGTTCCTCCCACGGAGCACCCCCGACTGTTCCTTCGGACGGAGCACATCGCCGGTCTGAAGGGTCGGATGGACCACCCTGTCCTGCAACCCGCGCGCGAGCGAATGGAGCGGCTCGCCGAGGAGCCCGGACAGTACCACGCGGAATGGAATGCCCTGCACTACCTCCTGGGTGGAGACGAGTCCCTGGGCCGCCAGGCGATCGCCGAGACTATCGACACCATGCGCGCGCAGACGTGGCCGGGCCACGATGACCATCACGCCGGCAACGTGTCTCGTCCCATCGGCCGGATGATGGTGTCCGCCGCAGTGGTCTACGACTGGTGCTATCCGCTGCTGACGCCCGAAGACATGGAAGCCATCAGGTCGGAGATGGTGCGATATGCCGAGCTGTTGGAGTGCGGATACCCTCCGGCTCGTCAGGGCGCCGTGACCGGCCACTCCTCCGAGCACATGATGATCCGAGACATGATCGCAGCCGGCATTGCCCTCTACGACGAGTTCTCGGAGATGTACGACCTGTCCGCAAGTCGGTTCTTCAGCGAGCATCTCCCGGCGCGCAACTGGTTCTACCCCGGACACGCCTACCACCAGGGCGAATCCTACGGGACCTATCGCTACGGCGCGGACATCTATCCCACCTGGATCTTCGATCGCCTGGGCTTCGGAAATGTCTACCACCCGTCACAGCAATTCGTCCCGTACCAGTGGATCTACATGCGCCGGCCCGACGGCCAGTTCCTGCGACAGGGGGATACCTACAAGCACAGCGCTCCGAAGGGCCAGCCATGGGGCACGGGCGACGGGGGTGTGCTCTCCACCAGCTACTACGGGGACGGCTGCGTCCTGGCCGACTGGCTGCACAACACGAACATCCACACCGGAGGGGACAACTCGCTGTTCGATCTCCTCTGGCGCGACCCGGATCTGAAGCCGCGTCCCTGCACCGACCTGCCCCTCTCGCGGTATATGGGCTTCCCATTCGGCTGGATGATCGCACGGACCGGCTGGGATGAGGCCTGTGTAATCGCCGAGATGCGCGTCAACGTATACAACTTCACGAATCACTACCACCTCGATGCCGGGAGCTTCCAGATCTATCACAAAGGCCCTCTGGCGATCGACTCCGGCCTCTACCAGGGAACCGACGGGGGCTACGGCAGCCCCC
>JASLMQ010000783.1 GCA_030746455.1 Candidatus Latescibacterota bacterium | reverse complement strand
AACACGCGTCCTCTCAAGCTGGGTGTTCCGTGCCTCAAGGAAGGATGCGGTGGCGAGCTCGTGGAGCGGAGCAGCAGGCGGGGCAGGACGTTCTACGGCTGCGACCGGTACCCGGACTGTGATTTCGCGACCTGGGCCCGGCCGCTCAAGCAGGAATGTCCATCGTGCAGCGGCCCTTTCCTGGCGGAGCACTCGAACCGGAAGGGCGACTCGTCGGTGAAGTGCCTCAAGTGCAAGCACACGGTTCCCGACGGTGCCCAGTCTCAGGACAGCGAGGAAACAGAGACGGTCGAGTAGGCCGTAACAACGTTTCGGAGATCGGGATGCGCGGAGCGATGTCGCAGTTCCTGGATCACCTCACGCACGAGCGGCGCCTGTCCCCCCACACGTGTCGCGCGTATGAGACCGATCTCCGCCAATTCGAAGACTATCTCACCGAGCGCGAAGCGGGGGACGAGGCAGGGCTCCTGTCGGTATCTCGGGATGACGTGAGGTCGTTCCTGGGTCACCTGAGCGGCAAGGGCTTCGGCAGGCGGTCGATCGCCCGGAAGCTCTCGTCTCTGCGTACGTTCTTCGCCTTTCTGTGTCGCACCGGCCGATTCGGACAGAACCCCGCCCATCAGGTCCGTCCACCCAAGCAGGACAAGACCCTCCCGGTCCACCTCGACGTCTCGCAGGCGGCACGGGCCATGGAGGCGCCGCCTCCCAACACGTTGCTGGGACTTAGGGACCGCGCGATTCTGGAGCTGCTCTACAGCTCGGGAATCCGTCTGCGGGAGCTGTCGGGCCTCACCCTGGGGGCACTGGACCTGGACGAGGGCATTGCACGTGTGCTGGGAAAGGGCGGGAAGGAGCGGATCGTCCCGATCGGCGGCCGGGCCAGGGAGGCGCTACAGGACTATCTGGCGCGACGACCTGAGCTCCTGGGTGCCGACGCCCCGGATTCTTCCCGAAACCGAGTCTTTCTGAGCCGGACCGGCCGCCCCCTGTCACCCAGCGGCGTTCAGGATCGAGTCCGACGCCATCTCGCGGAGGTCTCCGGCGGCCGGCAGCTTGGCCCCCATGTCCTGCGGCACAGCTTTGCGACCCATCTGCTCGATGCCGGTGCCGACCTGAATGCCGTGAAGGAGATGCTGGGACACGCGAGTCTTTCAACAACGCAGGTCTATACCCACGTCAGTGTCGAGCGGCTCAAGAAGGCCTATCGACAGGCCCATCCGAGGGCCTGAGATCGGCGGTCGCGCTCCGGACTCCCGAGAGCAGGAAACGATGCGGACGATCGTCCACGGATGTATGCGATGCGCGGTGTTGACCGCGCTGGTTTTGTTTATGGGATGCGCGAAGGTGGCGCCGCCGCCTGGAGGTCCGCCGGATAACACGCCTCCATCGGTGGTATGGACGGTTCCGCGCAGCGATTCGGTGAGCGTCGGGCTGGGCACGTCGATCCGAATCGGATTCGGCGAGCGGATGGACCGGCGAACGGTGGAACGGGCCTTGTTCGTATCTCCGCGGTTTTCCGTTCCGCCCGAGTACCGGTGGCGCGGACAGGAGCTCGAGATTCGCAGCCGGGAGGAGCTGAGACCGGATCGGACGTACCTGGTGACCGTTGGAGCGGAGAGCTCCGACGAATCGTGGAACCGGATGGCTTCGTCCTACAGCTTCGCTTTTGCCACGGGCTCCCAGATCAACCGGGGTGAGATCACGGGCGGGGTGGCACCCGGGCGGGAGCGGCCACAGGGACAGGCTTACGTGTGGGCCTACGACCTCGAGGGCGAGGCGACCCCGGATCCCGCCAATGACGCGGCGGATTACGTCACCCAACCGGGTGAGAACGGGTCTTACTCCTTCCCACGTCTGGGTCCCGGACGATACCGGATATTCGCCTTCGAGGACCGCAACAGGGACCTCGGATACACCGCGGAAACCGACCCGATTTCGGTGCCGCCCGCCGACGTGGATCTCGCCGAGGGGGCTGATCGCATTCGCCTGGGCCGACTCCGGATGGCGTTGCGTGACACGGTGCCGCCCTCGCTTCTGAGCGCCCGAACGCCGGACGATCGCCACATCCTGTTGCGGTTCGACGAGCCCGTCAGGCTTCCGGCGACTGTCGCGGTTCGGGACGCATCCTCTCTACTACCTGTTCTGGCCATCACCGCCGAGCCGGGGGATTCGAGCCGGGTCTGGCTTCTCACCCAGCCTCAGGAGGGCGGTGCCTCCTACCGTCTCGCTCTGAGCGGCATCACCGACATGTCGGGCAACCCCATCCCTGCCGATGCAGAGGTCGAGATCAAGGGGGAGGGCCAGCCCGATCGGCGGTCCCCCGAGGCCAAGAGCTTCGCGCCGCCGCTGGACGCCGAGTACGTCGACCCACACACGGCACTGACGTTCGTCTTCAGTGAGGCGATGGGTCCGAGGATCCCGGACGGCTTCTGGGCCGTGACCGACAGTACGGACGCGCCGGAGGGGGAGTTTACGTGGCCGTCACCGAATCGTCTGAGCTTCGAGCCGCGCACGCCGTGGGTTCCTGGCGAGTTGCGCCGCCTGACCGCACGGCTCGACCTGCTATCCGACGTGGCCGGGAACCATCCACCGCGTGTGGCGTCCCTGCGATTCACGGCCGCGGCGCCGGGCGACCTGGGAGAGATCACCGGCCTGGTGGCTCCCGCGGGATCGACGGCCGTTGTGGAGCTCCTGGGGCCGATGCCTGAGGAGACCCTCCGCAGGTCCGGGCTGGTTGCGGGCGACACGGCCTATGTCTTCGCCGGACTGGTGCCGGGAACCTACATCATCACCGGCTTCCTGGATGTCGACGGCAACGGCGTCTGGACTCCGGGCCACCCGCTGCCCTTCCTGGCCTCCGAGCCGCTCGCCGAGGTTCCTGACACGGTGGAGGTGAGGCCACGGTGGGCCTCGGCCAGTGTCCGGGTGCTTTCCTTCCAGCCGTTGAGATCGGCCGTACGCGTCGAAGAGGAGCCTTGAGAAATGGCGACTCCCGAGGAACGTCCTCCGCACGGACCCCAGATCGTGTGCATCGTCGTTCTGGCGCTGGTCCTGTGTACGCTGCTCGTATACCGGTTCACCTCGCGGTCGGCCGCGGACGCGGACAGGGCCCGCGCACGCATCGTCCTGCAGACGATCTACGCGCTGGAAAAGGCCCACCTGGAGGAGACCGGAACCTATCTTCCGGTCGATCGTGGAAGTGACAGCGAGATACTCAAGCTCTCCGATGCTCCCGGCCCCTTCCGCTATCGCGTCGCGGTGTTGGGGACGACGTTTGTCGCCGTGGCCGAGGCGGATCTGGATGGAGATGGCGAGCTGGAGGTCTGGCAGGTGGATCAGGCCCATCCCGAGCCGACGCTGAAGGAAGAGGACTGACCTTGATTCGCGAGAACCGGGGAACTACGAAATACGCGAAATACGCGAAACCTGCAACCCACGCGATGCGGGTCGTCTTGCGGGCCGTCTGGGGTGCTGCGACGCGTGGTTCCCGATGGCTGCCCGCGATCGCCTATCTAATTCTGCTTTGCGCAACATCCTCTTCGGCCTTCATCCTCCAGATGAACCGAAACAACGGCGGACGCATCGTAACGATCCGCTGGACCCACGGCGAGGCCAGGGAGGGCCTGGAATTCTGGGTGGACGCGCAGAGCTTCCCTTTCGCCCAGAACGATGTCATGAGAGTCGCCCGCAGCAGCTTCGGGGCGTGGAAGGACGTGGGTACCTCCGATGCTCAGTTCGAGGAGCGAGGCACGGGTGACTTCCGTGCCTCCGCGACGGACCGCCGCAATGTGATCCTCTATGACCGCACGGGCGCCGATCTGAGTGCGCCGAGCGACGCCGGTGTGATCGCCTTCACCCGCATCAACTGGAACGCCTTGGGCGAGATCCAGGACGCGGACATCGTGTTCAACGGCAACGGGAACTTCAGGTTCTCCGCCTCACAGCAAATCCCTCAGGGGAACGTGATCGACCTGCAGAGCGTAATGACGCACGAAATCGGTCACCTGGTGGGACTGGATCACACACCGCTCCGGGGCTCGACGGATGTCCGACCGACGATGTACCCGTTCTATTTTGGCCGCGAGCGAGATCTCGAGCCCGACGACATCGCCGGCCTCTCGTACCTCTACCCGTCGGCGCAGGCGCTGGGCAACGGGTCGATCGTGGGGACCGTGAGCACCCGAGGGGGGGAGGGGGCCTTCGGTGTGCACGTCGTCGCCTACGAGCCGGAGACGGGCGCCTTCGTCGTAGGGGCGCTGTCGGGCACGGCCGGAAGCCAGCCCGGGCCGGCAGGGGACGGCGGGTATGAAATACCGGGCCTTCCCCCCGGAGACTACCAGGTGGCCATCGAGCCGATGTCCGGGTCGGTGACCTCCCGAAACCTGGGCGGCATGTTCCAGGACCACGCCGACGATTTCCAGACCAACTTCGAGCGGGAGTACTACGACAACAAGGTCCTGCCAGGTGTCGCCGAGGTCATCCGCGTGGGCCCGGGACGCTCGGTCAGAGGGATCGATTTCGTGCTGGGAACGGCGATCCCCGGCCATCCCCTGATCGAGGGGGCGGCCCACCCGGTCAATACTCCGGACCCGGTGGGGCCGTACGTGGTGGAGGCCTACATCTCGGATGACGGCGGCATCTCATCGGCCGAGCTGGTCTATCAGGTGGACGGCGGGCCTGTCCAGAGCTTGCCGTTTGAGCGGAAGCTGGGATCCCTGTATGCCGCGGAGATTCCGGGCAAGCCCCCGGGGACCGTGCTCGAGTATCGCATCCTGGCTAGCGATGCCGAGGGGAAGCAAACGTACCTGCCCACCGAGGACCTTCCCAAGCTGCGCTTCGAGGTCCTTTCT
>JASLMQ010000782.1 GCA_030746455.1 Candidatus Latescibacterota bacterium | reverse complement strand
GCAGGGCCGCTCACCAGAGCGTCGGTGGTAGATCGTGGGATCGAGGAATCGGAGGTGGGTCTAGCTCGGATCCGGGTCCAGGTCGGAAACTGAGGGGGTGTTGGAGGCGGGTGGATCGGTGGCTTCCTGCGGGAGCGGGCTGGGGGGAGGGGGGAAGCCGGAGGCCTCGCGGGCCTGCGGGTCGACAAAGACCTTCTTGGGACGGAAGAGCCGCGGCACATCACCCCTGTCTTTCCGGATGTAGCCGTTTTCCAGCAAGCTGACCAGGGACCTGTGGAAGTAGCCCGTGGGCCGGTCGAGGATCTCGGCGAGCCGATCCTTCACGTCCGTGATGCCGTCGCCCCTGTCCAGCTGACATAGGATTCCGAAAATGCGAGCCTCCAGGTCTCGCATTTTCCTATCCTGGAAGATATTGAGCTCGTCCATGGGCTTTCCACCTTGATAGCGAGGACGCCAGCGTCTATACTAAGTAGGGGCATGTTTGGGTCTTGACAGTGCTTCCCGAAGAGGTGAAAAGCGAGAGGCAGCATTCAGCCATCAGCTGTCAGCCAAACCAGATCAATGGGTGCACCAGAAGGTGACTTTCATAGCAAGCGCGCGATGGTGCGCCACGCGCCGGTTCTCCCTTGTGCCGTCTGCCTCTTGCCCTCTGCCGGAATTCAGAATCCTCCCAATGAGTTCCGTGCCTTCACTTGGTTCATGTAAAGCGGCGTAGGCCCTGGGGGAGCGTGGACAGCCGTGGGATTCGACTGCCGTGCCACCGGAGAGGGCCCACGCCGGATCTCGACCTCGATTTGGGGTGATCCTAATAGTCTGGCAAGAGGAAATATAAGAAGAACAACATGATAAATCAAGAGGAGGGGCGCCAAGCGAGAGCCTTGCAGGAGGAAGACTTATAGAAACCGAAGCTGGCTTCCGGCGGATTCGCCGGGCCAATCGGGCATTTCTCCCACGGCAGACCGTGTGGAAACGTGTTCGTGGAACTGGCGGGCGAGATGCGGCGCGTAAAGGTCGTCGCCTGTGTGGAGGAAGACATACGGGGTTCGGCCCTCCGATACCCACCTGGCAATGGCCACCGCCCACTCTTCGAGGAAGGGGTTGCTCTCCTCGGGATCGGTGCGCCCGATATACCTGACGAAGGGCTCGGAACCCATCTCCATCTCCTCGAGCCTGATCGGCGCGGCCCCCTCCCATTCATCCGGCTCCGCCACGCTGCGTCCATCCAGAATCACGCGACTTGCGTCCCGATTTCGGAGCAATCCGATCAGATCGTTTCCCGCTGCCGTGTAGAAGAAGGCCGGGTGCCGGACCTCGACGGCGTAGCAGAAGGCCTCGGGCAGGGCACTCAGGTACTCGTCGAGGCGGGGGAGTGAATCCGGGCCAAAGGCCGGTGGGAGCTGGAGGAAGAGCGGGCCCAGGCGATCCCGGATGGATTCGAGGCGGCCGAGGAACTGCTCGGTTTCCTGCCGGGCGTCGACGAGACGCTTGTGGTGGCTGATGGCGCGGGGGAACTTGAAGCAGAACCGGAAGCCGTCGGGGGTTCTGGCCCGCCAACCGGCCAGCGTGTCCTCCGAGGGCACGGCGTAGAAGGTCGAGTTTCCTTCCACGCTGTTGAAGACCGAGGCATACTGGGTCAGGAACTCCTCGGACCTGGCGTTCTCCGGATAGAGTG
>JASLMQ010000781.1 GCA_030746455.1 Candidatus Latescibacterota bacterium | reverse complement strand
GGATCGGACCTTCTTCCAGAGAAGCGGAAGGCGTTCGGTGACAAGTGGGGTGTCGAGGCCCTGTACGAAGACTATGAGGAGATGATGCGGGAGGAGAAGCCCGACCTGGTCGCGATCTGTACCAAGGGGGATGTCCACGGGGAGATGGGCGTGAAGGTCGCGGAGGCGGGTGTACCGATGCTCTACCTGGAGAAGGCGATGGCCTGCTCGATGGCCGAGGCGGATGCGGTGCGGGACGCCTGCCTGGAGCACGGGACCGTGTTCAACACCGGGGTGCTCAGGCGGTTCGACAACCGGTACTGGGCGATGCGGGAGCTGATTGAGGAGGGGGAAATCGGCGAGGTCAGGGCGGTTGTCCACTTCGCGCCGTCAAGCCTGATGCACGGACACATCCACTCGATCGACACGGTCTCGTACCTGCTGGGGGATCCCCCGATCGAGCGGGTACGGGGTGAGCTCCTTCCTCGAGACCTGGGGATCGAAGACAACCGACTGGACGAGGATCCTGCCGCGCTCTATCACATCCAGTTCTCCGGCGGGGTGGAGGCCTGGACCGTGCCCGCGGGCCACTGGGAGTTCGAGGTGATGGGCACGGAGGGATCCGTGCGGTCCCGGAACAACGGGGTGGGCTACGAGCTGCACAAGGCGGGGCCGGCCGGCGGTCGGCGGCGATTCTGGGAAGAGGCACCGTTCCCCAAAGTAGTGCCCAAGAGCGCCGTGGTTGCCTGCCTGGAGGACCTGGTGCACGCCCTCGAGGCCGGGAAGCCCGCGCTTGGGAACGTGGAGGTCACGCATCACATCACCGAGGCGTGCATCGCGGTGGCGGAAAGCCATCGACGCGGTGGGGAGTGGGTGGAACCGGGGGAGGTGGATCGGGAGCTGTATATCTTCCACGTGTAGCCTTGGTCCGCGAAGCCCGGTCACCACGAAAGGCATCCCGGATGCAGCCAATCCACTATTTGAGTAACCTTTCAGTCTCATCCGGGACAGGCTCCAGGCACGAAAACAGGACAGGATGGCTGGAGGAAGGCCCACACGTCGGTTGACAGCAGGTTGCGTTTGGGATCCAGCCCTGAGTGTAGGGGGAGCCGGGATTCTTCGGCGCGCCGCGCGGCGCCGTTCTATGGTAGGATGAGCCGATGGAACAAAAGGTGTGGAAGTACTCCATATGGTCTAACCGCGCGGTGAGGGGTTTCTGGATCCTGTTCGGGGTCACGTACATCGCACAGGGCTACCTTTCACTGGTGCGGTCGGATGTGGTGCTCGGCGTTATACAGGTCGTGTTCGGCCTGGCTGCGTGCATTGTGTTTTCCATACTGGTGCCCCGACGCAACCGGATTTGCATCGACGATACGGGCATGAGAATCCCCGGAGGCCAGCTCTGGACCACGTATCTCCGGTGGGAGGATCTCGATCGGATACGACTGCACCGCATGGGAGTGGAATTCGAGCGCAAGAACGGCAAAGCGGCCTCAATACGGTTCGGCGACATAAGCTACGCCATGATCCAGGCCTTGAGGCCCGATATCCAGTCGCATCTGAAACAGATCGCCGAGTCGAAGGGGATCACGGTGGTCGAAGACGGCTGAGGGCCAACGCCAAGCCGTCAGCCACTCCTGGGAGCGGTCTTTTCGTGGCCCGCCTGATCTGTCTCGCTCTCCGTGGCACTGGATCTGGGAGGTTCTGGCCAGTGTTCTCTGGTCTTTCCCTGCGTCTCTGCGCCTCCGCGGGAGGATGGTTTCGGTGTTGTCTATCGGGAAGGAGACTTAACCGATGATGAAGCTGGGGTGCATGTCGCTTAGCTACAAGGATGCATTCGCCGCAGGCACGATGGATCTGCCCGGGTTCATCGACCGGGCGTTCGAGCTGCGGCTGGACGGGATCGACATCCACACGCGGGCGTTCGCGTCCACCGACGCGGAGTACCTGAGGGACATCCGGATGCGATGTCTGCGTCGGGGGCTGGTAATCTCGTACATCGGTGTGAGCAACAACTTCGGGAAGCCGGAGGCGGAGCTGCCCGCAGTGGTTGACGACGTGAAACACTGGGTGGACGTAGCCGAGTTCATGGGGATTCCCCTGGTCCGTATCTTCGCGGCCTGGGTGCCCGAGGGCGAGTCGGAGGATTCGGTCTGGGGCCGGATGATGCCATGTATGAAGGAGGTGGCCGCGCACGCGCAGGACAAGGGGGTGGTCCTGGGTCTGCATAACCACAACCACGGGTGCGTGACGCGAACGGGGAAGGACGTCCGGCGAATCATCGAGGAGGTGGACAACCCTTACTTCTCGCATATCCTGGACACGGGGCAGTACGTCGGGTCGCCAGGCGCAAGCGGAGCGAACGGGGTGGAGGATCCCTCGCTGGACTTCTATGGGAGCATCGCGGAGACCGCGCCGCTGGCGGTTCACGTGCGGGCGAAGGTCTACCGGATTCAGACCGCTGAGGAGGCGTGGCTGGACTACCCGCGGATCTTCGATATCCTGAAGGGCGTGGACTACAACGGGTGGGTTTCGATCGTGTATGAGGGGCAGAAGGCCGAGGCCGAAGAGACGGCGGTGCCCAAGGCGGTGGAGTACCTGCGAAGGTTTGTGCCTTAGAGGCAGACCACGGACCACGGACGACGGACGACGGCGGGAGACCCGCATGTGGACCCCTGACGGAATCCACTCGGAGATCGAGAGACTGAAGCCGGCCCTCAAAGCTCTGGGCCTCAAGACGCCTCTGCGGAGAGCTCGGGCGCTGCTGGACCTCGAGGAGGACTGGGAGGACGAGGGGACGCAGTCGCGCTGGGAGAGCAGAATCGCCTTCTGGCGCGGTGTCCTTCTTGGCGAAGGCGAGGGATTCGCCCTCCCGGAGTTGATCGATCTCCACCCCTCAGATCCGGCATCTGATGCAAGCCAGATCCCTGAGGATGGCGATCGGGCAGAGGCCACGTGGGCCGACTACCTGCGCGCTAGATCCGGCGTTCGGGAGTATCTGGAGGACAAGACGCTCAGGGACGAAGTGATCGGTACGCAATCGTGGGGCATATACCGGGAGGACGGCAGCCACGATCCCCAGCGCGCCGAAGATCTGGTGGCCAGCCGGCCGCGGATCCACAACTTCGATCCGCCTGAGATGGA
>JASLMQ010000780.1 GCA_030746455.1 Candidatus Latescibacterota bacterium | reverse complement strand
AGGACGGGTGTCTGGGGGTACATCTCGTCGTAGGCGTAGTGCGGGATGCCAAGTATATGATGGGCCTCCAGGGGCATCCCCGCCAAGAGAACCAGGAGGCCCGACAGGAGTCCGATTGGCCATACGATTCTGTGAGCATGCGTCTTCATCGCGATCTCGTGGCTATAGGTCACCTGATCCAGGCAACTCACCCGGCTCGCAGACGGGCGGAGGTCGGCCCTGCCTCGGACTGCGGAGCCTGTCGGCCGATCCGGAACTCCAGGTTCAGCGCCTTGCCGCCACAGTGCGAAACGCACAAACCGCAGTTGTCGCATTCCGGGCCGGCGCCCTCCTGCTTGGGGCGCAGCCCCATCGGACAGACAGCCTCGCAGAGCCCGCAGTCTGTGCACTGCGCAGCCTTGAAGCGGACACGGACCGGACGAGCACGTCCCAGCAGTGCGTAGAGCGCGCCGCCCGGGCAGACGTAACGGCACCACCACCTGCGGGAGACCGTCGCCTCGAAGAGCGCGATGCCCGCCAGGAGCAGCGACATCCAGGTGAGCCCCCCCGCCCAGAACCCGAACCGCCCCTGCTCAGCACGGTCGAAGATGGCGAATACCAGGTCGTGTGCCTCCCGCCCCAGAATGGCCGGCGGATAGACATAGCCCAGCACCGGAACGGCCGTGATCCCGGCCATCACCAGGCCGACGCACAGTAAGACGGTCTTTACCCGTCGGGAGAAATGCAAGTCGCGCGGTGGCAGCTCGAGGAAGCGGAGCAGGCCGCGCAGCTTGTCGACCAGCTCAAGGAGCAGCCCCATCGGACAGATCCACGAACAGAAGACCCTCCCAAGCAGGAGGGTGAGAAACACCGGGATCAGGAGGCTGACGACGAGTACCGAAGCGAGACGCTTGCTTGCCGCGATGCTCTCGGCTCCGGCCAGGGGATCGGTCAGCGATATGTCGCCCAGCTGCACAGACCACGGGCCGCCCCGCACCTGCTGCACATACGTGAGTACCCGCTCACGGTGCCTTACCAGGTCACCTTCGCGCCGCTTTTCGCCTCCGGGCAGGAGGCGAAGCACCCGGTCGATCGCCCCCAGGGAGGCGCCCTGCAACGTGCCGTCCCATTTTCTCAGGTTCCGGTCGAGCTGGCGTGCGGAAAGGTAGTTGCCGTACCGAGAAAGGGCAGGGATGGCGAGCACTATGGCCAGAGCTACGATCTGCGTCGTGCGCCGCGCCGCCTGGAGCTTGTGGATCGCCACGCTCTCCGATCCTCCCGGTTCAGGTCGCCTGCCAGTTACGCGCGGTCTTCACGCGAATCGCCCGTCGGTCGCGGACGATGCAGGCCTCCTCGCACAGCCCGCAACCCGTGCAGGATTCCGCGTGCACAACGGGGGCATTGTGTTGATCCTGGGTGATGGCCTTGTCTCGGAGAGGGCAGACCGTGTGGCAGGCTCCGCAGATGCCGGTCCCGTTGTGCGAGACACACAGCCGTTCGTCCACAACGGCCACGCCGATACTCACACCCTCCCGGGAGTCGACCGGGACCAGTGCCTCGGTGGGGCAAGCCGGACCACAAGCCAGGCACAGGTTGCAGCCCCTGCGGCTCGGGAGTATGTAGGGCGTGCCTTGAAGCCCCCCCGCCTCCGGCCCGAACAGGTGGATGCACCGGGCCTGACACGCATCGGCGCAACGCGTGCACCGGATGCAGCGTGAAAGAAAGGCGGATTCATCCAGTGCGCCGGGAGGACGCACGATGCCCAGCGATCCTCGTGCGCCCGAGGGAGCGCCTGCTGCGCCCCGCAGGTTGCGGAACAGCGCCAGGCAACCCACCGCCAGCACGAGGCCAGCCGCCGAGCGGCCCAGCATCCCCCGAGCATGTGCCGGCGGTCAGGGCAGGAGACAGGCGTTCCGCTTTTCATCCAGGCAGGCTCCGCGCCGAGCGTGGCTGAATGCGAATGGCCTGCGGGTAGTGGACGCAGGCGCGCTCGCACAGACCGCACCCCACACACGCATCCGCGTCCACGATCGGCTTTTCCCACAGGCCGGCGCTCAAAGCTTCGCCTTCGAACGGGCAGGCGCGAACGCACGCACCGCACGAAGCCCCGTTGAACGAATAGCAGAGGGCCGAATCCACCTCTGCGGTGCCCATCCTGACCGAACGCCTGATCGATTCGGCGTCCTTCTTCACAGGCTGCAGCGCCCCGCTCGGGCACGCCGCGGTGCAGAGCAGTTCCTCCCCGGGCGCACCGTTGCACAGGATACACCCCTGCCGCCTCGGGAATATGACGGGCGTATTTCGCTGACCCGGACCCGGCGCCGCGGCAAGGTCCTTCCCTGCATCCTCGGTGAACCCTACGATGCATCGGTTGGGGCACGCATCGGCGCATCGCCCGCATCTGATGCACGTAGCCAGGAACTCATCCTCCGGCAGAGCCCCGGGGGGACGTAGGCAGGCCGCAGCGCCTGTTGCCCGTCCGCGGCTGAGGGCCCATCCGCCCCCGGCTACTGCGGCAAGAGACAGCCCGCTGCCCGCAATCCGTGCGAGAAAGCTTCGACGACTGTAGAATTGGGACGACACGCAGTTCCCGCAGTTGATCCCGGACGGCTAACCTTGATTCGACAGAACCCGGTCACCACGAAAGACACGAAAGACACGAAAGAAGGGCATATCCAGGTGGAGGAAGGCCCGGGCGTTGGCTCACAAAGGGAGGCATGAAGGATCCAGGCCTGGGCCCGAGGCGAAACCTGGGTACCCAGGCGCTTCGCGCCACCCGCACCCCCCGATTTCGTCGGATTGAGGCTAGATCCGCTCGATCCTCGCCGCCAGCTTCTTGTAGTCGGCCTGACCGGAAACCGGATCCCAGGCCCTGTGGCTGACGGCGTTCACCAGCCAGCGGTTGACCTTCGGGTCCGCGCTGTCTGCGATGGACAGGTTCCACGGGCTGAAGAGATAGCCTTCCGGCACCTCGTTCCGAGCAGGCCTGACGATCGAGTTCCGGCCGATCGACACACGAGCTTCATAGCTTCCGCGACGCGTGACCACCCGGACGCGTTCGCCATCCTCCAGTTCATACCGTCTTGCGTCCTCTTCGTTCACCTCCACATACTGTTCGGGTACCAGCCTCATCGTCGTGGCGCCCTGTATGGTCTTGGCCGTGTGGAAGTGCTCGTAGACGATGCCCAGCCCGAGCCAGAAGGGGTACTTGTCCTGCCGCCTGGCGTCTCCCAGGCTTCTCCTGCCGTCTTCATAGAAGTCCAGGTCCGGCAGTTCAGGCACCAGCGCAAGATCGCGGGCGCGCCTAAGCAGCTTCTGGTTCTTATGGAGCCAGGGCCCCTCGCCGGCCTTGGCGCCGTACTTGGTGAACTGGGCCGTTACCTCCTTGATGTACCTGTTGTTCGGACCGTAGTCCTGCTCACACAGCTTCACCTTTGCCTTGCCGTCCGCGTGACGGAAATTCTCGTAGGGCGAGTCATCCCAGCCTTCCTGACGCATGTAGCGTCGAGGTGTGCCGCCCTTCCTGGCAATCTCATACGTGGCTGCCGGCCACTGTACCCCGCGGAGCTGCCGCAACTGGTCGTAGAGGCCGACGCCGTCCCGCTCGCGCACCTCCAGCATACCCGTCAGGTCGGCATCCGAGCCCTTCGACGCCCTGATGATGTCCTCGAAGACCTCCTCGGGATCGTAGAACCTCTGCCCGTAGGCGTTTTCGACTTTTTTCTTGTAGGGGATGATGGCGTCTGCATCCAGGCCGAGTTTCCGGGCGATGGCCTTGCACTTGTCGATGGCCAGGTCCATGTCGGGCAGGGCCTCGGTGATGGGGTTGCCCTTGTCGTCTCGCCCCACACCGACGCCGTCGCACACGTAGACCCGCCGCTCCGACTGGATGTATGTCCCTCCCGACCACTCTCCCCAGGTGATGGCCGGGAAGACCACGTCGGAATACAACAGGTTTGGCGCGTGACGGTAGATGTCCTGGGTGACGCAAAACATCTTGGTCAGCGCCGGTCGGACCAGCTTCTCGACGTCCGGCAGGTGGATGTGCGTCGTGTACATCCAGAACATGGCCTTGAGATCGCCTTCGCACCCCCGCTCCATCATGCCGATGGCCATCGGGTTCTTCAGCAGCGAGGTCTGTTTGAGGCGCTCCGCCGGAACTCGCCAGCGCGACGCGATCCAGTCGCGCCAGGCATCGTTGCTCAGAGGCTGGTTGAACGGAAGCCGGCCCGTGAGGCCCCCCATCAGGCGCTCGCTCATCGCATTGGGCTGACCGGTCTGCGAATGGGTGCCGCAGCCCTTCCGGCCGACGTTTCCCGTCAGCAGATGGAGGTTGATGATCGAAATGGTGTTGTGCTGGCCGTGCAGCATCTGATTGTAGCCGATGCCCCAATAGGTCAACACCCCTCCCTTGCCCTTCTCCCGTCCCTTGATCGAGGCCTCCGCCCACTGCCTGGCCACCTCCTCCACCATCGCGACCGTTACCCGTCCCCGGTCCAGCAGCTTGAGGCGCTCGACCACCTGTTTGGGCGAGTAGCGCTCCTTGACCCCTGCGACGTAGTCGCGCCATCCGTTGGTGTTCTTGTCCAGCCAGGCCTCGGGCATCACGGCCTTCGGGTAGCGTGTGAGAATCACGTGCGCGATGGCATTCAGATAGGAGATATCGCCGTTGAGCGTGGCGAAGTGATGGGAATTGCCGGGGTTGATGCGTTCCAGGCCCTGCACCGTTCCCGTGCGCCGCGGGTCTGACACCAGGGTGGGAATGCCCGTGTTCTTCTTGTGGTCGGCCACCCGCCAGAACAGCACGGGATGGGCCTCTCGGGCGTTGTGCCCCCAGAAAGAGATGTAGTCCGCGTCCTCGATGTCCTCGTAGCTGGTGGGGGGGGCGTCGGAGCCGTAGGAAGCGAAGTAGCCCGTCACGGCCGATGTCATGCACATGCGTGCGTTGGCCTCGATCGAGTTCGAACCGATGATGCCCTTCAGCAACAGGTTCTCGATCCACTGCGCCTCCATCGTCAGTTGCCCGGACCCGCTGAGTCCGACGCAGTTTCCGCCGTACGTGCGCACCAGGCCGGCGATCTTCTCCGCGACGAGCTCTTCCGCCTCCTCGTAGGGCATCGCTTCGAACACGTCATCGTCGAAGCGCCCCTTGGTCGCCGAGACGTGCCCTGTCTCGGGGTCCGACATGTCCTTCCGGACCAGGACGTGCGTCAACCGGTCCTGGTAGACGGGCTCGTGAGCGTTGAGTCCTTTGATGCATTGCACGCCGCGATTGGTGGGGTGGAGCCTGTCGGGCACCATACCCACGATGCGGTCGCCTTCTATGGATATCAGCGTCCCACACCCTACACCGCAATAGGGGCAGGCGGCCTGAAGGGTTCGCCGGGTACCCTGGGCGAGTCCCTCCTTTGCCAGATCATCGGCGTGCGCGAACTCTCCCGGAAGCAGTGGAAAGGAAGTGGCAGCGGCCAGCACGCCGCCCGACCATTTCAGGAAGTTCCGGCGGTCGAGAACGGGTTTCGAGGCCTTCTTCATGGGGTGACTCCTCGCGTTGTCCCGGGACCTGTCTGCCAGGTCCGGATGAACGAAACGATGTCGCTGATGGTCTCGGATTTTAGTGACGCGATGCCGCCGGCCCCCTCTCCGAAGGGCCGCATCGGCGTCCGGCTCCGACCGCGCGCGATCGTGGCCAGCAGGTAGCCGTCCGAAGCAGCGGACAGGAACTCGGGGTTGTTCAGTGCCGGCGCGAAGTAGGCGTCGCCTTCTGCCTCTCCCCGCCCGGTGGGGCCGTGACAGCCCGAGCAGTATGGGGCATAGTGCTGCTCTCCCGATCGGATCGCGCGATCGCTCATCTCGGCGACACGACGCGGCCTGCTCTGCGACTTCGGAGATTCCCAGAGCCGCATGTATGCGACGATGTCCTGAACGCGATCGGGCGGAATCTCGGCAAGCCCTTCGCGGCCCTGCACCATAGACCGCATCGGTGTTCCGGAGCGCCCCAGGACGATCGTGGCATACAGGAACCCGTCCGAAGCCGAACGAAGCAAGCTCGGGTTGTTCAGCTGCGGCCCGGAGGCGCCCTGACCTTCAGGCCCGTGGCAAGACGCACAGCTGCCCCTGTACAGCTGCTCTCCGACGTGCGGATCTCCCACGCCGCTTCTCAGGATGGGCCGTGTGTCTCGGGCACCAAGATGTCGGAGGTAGCTGATTACGTCCGAGATCTGCTCCCGCGTCAATCGACCGAGACCGTGGGCCTCCGCGGCGAACCCCTGCATGGCCGTTCCGGCTCTGCCAAGGGAAATCCAATGTGCAAGGACGTCGTTCGAGGCAGACCCCAGCAGAACCGGATTCGCCAGTTGGGGTCCAACGCCGCCTTCGCCGTCTTCTCCGTGGCAGCCGCGACAGTAGGCCTTGTAGTGTATCTCACCCAAAGAGTAGTCGCCGGCGGGGGCGGCCCGTTTTGGATCTCCGCTCGCTTCCGGCTGCCAGGTGCGCAGATACGTGATCAGGTCCGCCACTTCGTCCGCTCGAAGGTGAGACCATGCAGGCATCGCAGTGGTAGGACGCCCCGACACAATGGCTTGGTAGAGATATCTGTCCCCCACGACTCCCAGGAGGTCCGGGCTGTTC
>JASLMQ010000779.1 GCA_030746455.1 Candidatus Latescibacterota bacterium | reverse complement strand
CTCTGTGTCGCAAACCCTCCACATCACCGAGGATCGAACCGTGCTCGAGAAGGAGCTGTTCGCCAGCGCCACAAGAGAGATCGCTCACAGCGAAGTCCGTTACGTGCACGTGAAGCGGGACGTGCTCCAGCGCATACTCGGCACAGGTACGCTCCAGCTCTCCTCCGTCGGCCCCGGGCACATCGAGATCTCCTGCCCGGGCATCAGAAATCCCCAGACAGCCAAGACCCACATCGAGAGCTACGCGTCGTCCTCAGATCCCGGTCCCACTTAGCGCTCAGGCCTGGATCCATCACGCCGTCCTTTGTGAACCAACGCCTGGGCCTTCCTCCACCCGGATGCGCCTTTCTTTCGTGTCTGGAGCCTGTCCCGGCCGACTGCAGGAATGCCACTGCTACAGGCTGTAAACAGCAGCCGGGATGTCTTTCGTGGTGACCGGGTTCTGTCGAATCAAGGCTAACGCCCCAGGCTACTCACTATCGCCCCTCCGGGGCTCTCGCCGTGTTCGCGCTTTTCGCGCATTTCGTAGTTCCGCAGTTGACTTCCAGAGGAGTGACCATTGGATTCCAAAACCAGACTCGAGACCGCGTGGTCGTTCCGCGAGCCCGACCGGGTGCCGATCGAACTGGCCCTGCACACCAACGCGCGCGAGCTTCCCGAGGCGAAGTGGCTCGTCGACTTCGAGGCCAACGAGGCCGACAACTTCCTTGGCGTCCCGGGCTTCGACTGGGGGTTCTTCGGCCTGGAAAGCGAATACCGGGAAGAGATCGTCGAGGACGTGCCCGGCGACTACAAGAGGATGCGACGGACCCACACTACCGAGGCAGGCGACTTCTACGCCATCACCAAGCACCGCTACGACGAGTACAACCCCCAGGACTTCCACTGGGAGCGGCGGTTCATCGACACCGTCGAGGAGCTCGATCGCCTGGGGTCAGCCCCTCGCTCACCGATTCCCTTCAATCGGCAGGCCTACGAGAAGGGCCTCGCCCGACACGGGAACCGGGGGATCGTGTGCGTCGGACTCGCTCACCCGCTGGGCAGACTCGTGCGCTGGGCCAATATGGAAGAGGTCTACATCTGGATGTCCCGGGAGAAGCGGGTCATCCACACCTTCCTCGAGTCGACCAACGACCAGGTCGCGGCCTCGGTGGCGGGCGTGGCGGAAACAGGCCTGAGGGTAGACTTCAGGAACGTGGCCCTCGAGATGCTCATCCCGCCCTGGATGGGTCCCCAGGCCTTCGACGAGCTGGTCTTCCCGTACGACAAGGAGGTGAACGACACCGTGCACGAGATTGGCGGGCGGGTGCGCGCGCACTGCCACGGTAACTGCGGTGAGTTCCTGGAGCGCTTTGTCGAGATGGGGATCGACTCCGTGGAGCCCCTGGAGCCGCCCCCCTATGGCGACAATGACCTGGCGGAGGCGAAGCGGAAGGTAGGAGACCGGATGCTTCTGTCGGGCAACATCACCTCGCAGGACTTCCCATTCATGTCCGACAACGAGGTCCGGCGGGCGGTGAAGGACGCGATTCGGGCCGGCGCGTCCGGAGGGGGGTTCACGATTCGGTGCACAGGGGGGAACTGCGGGACCAACAGCGCGAAGGACGTCGATCAGCTGCGGGTCTTCGTGCGAAGGATCGAGGTCTTCATCGAGACCGCGCTGCAGTGCGGGAGCTACCCGATTCGGGGCCTCGACTGACCGCGGCCCGAAGCGTCCGGCGGCTGCCGCAATCGGCTCCGGACAGTCGCGCACAAGAACGGCGGCAGGGGGTTGCCATCCGGGCCTAATGCCGGTATTCTATGGAGTGATTCCGAGCCCCTTAGGTTGTTCGGGCCTCCCCGTTGCCGTGGCCGCACAGGACCCCCAGAGGCCTCAGCACCCTCAACCCCGGTAGAAGGAGATGCTCCATGAAGCAGGTTGTCACATTGATTCTCATCCTGGCCGTACTGCTGGTCCCGGTACATCAGGCCAACGCCGGTTCCGTTGTCAAGGCCGCCATCATCGGCGTCAGCGTGGGCGTTGTGGGCGCCGTCGCCCTGCACTACGCCCATAAGGACATGACGAACAAGCAGGTGGTTCTGGTCGGGGCCGGGGTCGCCGTCATGCTCAGCTCTGCGATCTATATGGCCACCGTCGATACCAACCCGAGCCTTCTGAACATCGGACCGAAGGGCAAGACCCTACGGATGCCCCGCATCAAGCGTACATTCGGTAAGCACGGCAGCAGCTACCGCGTGGGCCTCATGTCGGTCCGGTTCTGATTCCTCCGTCGGTTCTGCCCCAACTCCAGGTTTGGGCTATCCCGGTGGCTCCACACGCGAGCTGACCACTTAGAACGGCAGGTCCGCGGGCGGCAGACGCCGGGTGTCGCCCACCGCGGGCGGCTCGAAACCCGCATAGGCCCCATCATCCCAGCGCAGCCACCGGTACCGGGGAT
>JASLMQ010000778.1 GCA_030746455.1 Candidatus Latescibacterota bacterium | reverse complement strand
CACCCATTGACCACGATGTCGTATCCCGGGAGGATATCCATCACGTTGTCGGAGCTGAGGTAGTCCGTGTAGGGGACGACACGGCATCCCGGGTTCAGGTCGCGAAGGGTCTCATAGGCCGATATGGCTTTGGGGCGTCCCACGTCGCTGGTGCCGTGCAGTATCTGTCGCTGCAGGTTGGTGATGTCGACGACGTCCGCGTCGACGATGCCCAGAGTTCCAACGCCGGCAGCCGCCAGGTAGTATGCCGCCGGGCTGCCCAGCCCACCGGCCCCGATCATGAGAACCTTGGCGTCCAGAAGACTCCGCTGGCCGCGTTCGCCGACCTCGGGCACCAGGAGGTGCCTGGAGTAGCGCTGGACCTCAGCCTTGGTCAGGGGCTGTTCCTCCTGCTGAGGGAGCCCCGCCTCCCTGCACGCCCCGAATCCGCCCCGAATGTAGACGACGTTATCGTAACCCATCCGCCCGAGGTCGCGAGCGGCCAGGGCGCCCAGATACTCGTCACCGCAGAGAATCAGGGGCCTGGACCTCTCGCTCGTCAGGGTCTCGATCTGTAGCTCCAGGAACCCCCGGGGCAGGTTGGACGAACCGGGCAGATGTCCGATCGTGTAGTCTTCTCGTTCGCGAACATCGATCAGCAGGATGTTCGCGTCCTCGTTGAGACGCGCCTGCGCCTCCTGAGGAGAAATCCCCACGACCTGAGATTCCACGCTGGACATCAGGTCTTCGAATGCCGTTGCCATCGTGTGTGTTCCCCCGTGCCTTCGCCTGTCTGGGATTGCCGCTCTCGCACCGCTCCGGCCGACGCATGAAGCGTCGAGGGCATCAGGTGATGGTAATCTGTGGGCCACCCACTCCCATTTCGCTCGTTCTCTCGATTACGGCGTCGGCGACCTCCAGGAAGGCGTCTGCCTCCGCTTCGCCGCCCAAGACGACAGGCGTTCCCGTGTCGCCGCTCTCACGAATAGGGCGCGCGATCGGGATGCGAGCCATCAGGGGCACACCGAACCGGTCGGCGACCTTGCTCCCCCCCTGCTCGCCGAATATCGAGACCTTGTCGCCGCAGCACGGGCAGACGAAGTCGCCCATGTTCTCGACGACACCCAGGACGGGCACGTCCAGGGTCCTGAACATCTCGACGCTTCGGCAGACGTCCTCCAATGCCACATCCTGGGGCGTGGTCACGATCACCACCCCTGTCAGCGGCACCGTCTGGGCCAGGGTCAGCTGCGCGTCCCCGGTTCCCGGCGGGAGGTCGACGACCAGGTAATCCAGGGCGCCCCAATCCACATCGGTGATGAACTGCTGAATCATCTTTCCGACAATGGGCCCCCTCCAGATGATGGGCATGTCCTCCCCGGCGATGAGGCCCAGAGACATCATCCTGACGCCGTGTTTTTCGAGGGGGTCGATCCTTCCTGCCGAGGAATCGGGTACCCCTTTGACGCCCAGCATCATCGGGACATTGGGACCATAGATGTCGGCGTCGAGCAGGCCCACGGCATGCCCCTGCTTTGCGATTCCCGCGGCCAGGTTGACGCTGATGGTGGTCTTGCCGACACCGCCTTTTCCGCTCGCCACGGCCACGATGTGTCTGATGTCTGTAGGGGGGATCGGTTGCGCACCGCTAGACTGCATAGGGTTCCCCTTTGTGTGGATCGCCTTCAGATCCCGCCTTGCCGGGTAGCTTGTCTGGGTTCGCGGCCCTGCCGTATCCGGGCCGGGCCGGGCGCGATCTGCCTCAGGCGGTCGACCTCGGCGATCACCCGCGTCACGACGTGGTCGACCTCTTCTTCGGTGTTGAATCGGCCCAGGCCGAACCGCAGGCTGCTCCGAGCCAGATTATCGGGCACGCCGAGGGCCTTGAGCACATAGGACGGTTCCAGGGCGGCAGATGTACAGGCCGATCCGGAGGACAGGGCGATACCGCTCAACCCCATCAGCAGGCTTTCACCGTCGATGCCGACAAAGCTCAGGTTCAGACATCCGGGAAGCGTCTCGTCGGCGTGTCCGTTCAGGTGAACCCCTTCCAGTTCCGCCTGGATGCCCGAAAGCAGCCGGTCTCGCAGAGCCGACAGCCTCTGCGCTTCTTCGGCCATCGACTCACGGGCGATCTCGCAAGCGTAGCCAAGTCCGACGATGCCGGGAACGTTCAGGGTCCCCGACCGCATTCCCCGCTCGTGGCCCCCACCGTCGATCTGGGCAACGAGCCTGACGCGAGGACGATGTCGCACAAAGAGGGCCCCCACGCCCTTGGGGCCATAGATTTTGTGAGCGGATATGGACAGCAGACCGATTCCCCAGGCCTCCACATCGATCGGCACCTTCCCCACGGCCTGTGTCGCATCGGTGTGGAACAGTACGCTACGCGTCTGGCAGATCCTGCCGATTCTGGCGAGGGGCTGGAGGGTGCCTACCTCGTTGTTCGCGGCCATGATGGAGACCAGGAAGGTCTCCTCGGAAATCGCGGCTTCCACGGCCTCCGGACTCACGCGCCCGTGCGAATCCACGGGGAGGACCGTGACCCGATGGCCCAGCCGTTCCAACGCCCTGCAGGGATCGATGACCGCGTGGTGCTCGGTCGCCTGGGTGACGATGTGTCCGTCGGGATGAAGCTGCGCAACTCCCTTGATGGCCAGGTTGTTCGCCTCGGTCGCACCACTGGTGAAGATGATCTCCTTCGGCTGCGCGCCGATCAGACGCGCGACGCGCTCCCGTGCGCCGTCCACGACCTCCTGAGCGTCCCATCCGTAGGCGTGTGTGCGACTCGCGGCGTTCCCGAATGTTTCAGTGAAGCAGGGGACCATTTCCTCGACGACCCTGGGATCGACGGGGGTCGTCGCCAGGTGGTCCATGTACACCGGGGCGCGGACTCCCAAGGATTTGCCTCCAAGACGGGTATGGGATGGGGGTGCAGGCTCGGTCGGGAATACCACAGGGGCGAGATCAGGCAGCAAGCGAACGGAATATACCGAACAAGGGCGTGGCCGTCAAGACCGGATGGTGGGCGGATATTCGTATGATAAACAATCAGTTGCCATCGTTCCTGTCGTCCGAGAGAAGGGCCCGGACGAAGGCATCGGGCTCGAATTCGCAGTAGTCGTCGGGCCCCTCCCCCAGGCCCACCCAGCGTACGGGGATCCCGAGTTCGTCGCCGATGGCCACCACCACGCCTCCCCGCGCGGTTCCGTCCAGCTTGGCCAGCACCAAGCCGGTCAGGCTCAGATCGCTGTGGAACTGCCTGGCCTGGGCCACGGCGTTCTGCCCCGTTGTCGCGTCGAGCACCAGAAGGGTCTCGTGCGGTGCCCCTTCGTGGCACTTGGCAAGGACCCGGTGGATCTTCTTGAGCTCCTCCATCAGGTTGACACGGGTGTGGAGGCGGCCCGCGGTGTCGATGAGAACGACGTCGGAACCCCTTGACTGCGCCGCAGACACGGCGTCGAAGGCCACCGATGCCGCGTCGGCGCCGGGCTGATGCCGGACGATGTCGGCGTCGCTTCGCTCCGCCCAGATACTCAACTGGTCGATGGCAGCGGCGCGGAAGGTGTCGCAGGCAGCCAGGAGGACCTGCTTGCCCTCATCCGAATAGCGTTTGGCCATCTTGCCGATGGTGGTGGTCTTGCCCACGCCGTTGACACCCACAACGAGGATGACGTAGGGAGGCGCGGGGGCAGCCGGGGGCGGTGCGGTATCGTCGGGCCGAAGCGCCTGCAGAATCTCGTCCTCCAGAAGCCGGAACACCAGGTCCTCGGCCTCCACGGAGTGGTCCTCCTGCTCGACGCGTTCCCGCAGTCGGTCGATGATCCGGAGGGCCGGGTCGACCCCCACATCGGCCTGGATGAGTAGCTCCTCGATTTCCTCGAGGGCCTCGTCATCGAGCTGAGGCCTGCGACGGACCACCTCGCGGATCCGGTCGAAGACGCCTTCGCGGGTCTTGGCCAACCCTTTCCTGAAT
>JASLMQ010000777.1 GCA_030746455.1 Candidatus Latescibacterota bacterium | reverse complement strand
GTTGATCGAGGGCGAGATCGCAGACATGCTCGTGATCAGGCGATCCGTAGCCAAGGGGCATCCCGATTTCGCACAGGTGCTTCTGGCCACCTGGTTCGACGTCACCGCCAGGATGCGCGGACAGGGGCGCTACGATGTGCTGGGGGAGCTCGGGAGGCTCTCGGGTACCGATGGGAGGGACTACGAGCAGCAGCTCGCGACGACGACGCTGATCAAGACCCTGGAGGTGGGCTTGGGGTACCTGCTCGACCCAAACATCAAGACGGTGATGGTGGAGGTCCGCGCGTTCGTGGATCGAAACCTCTTTGTGAGGACGACACCCATACCGGAACCGTGGGTCTCCTACGGCGCTGACCCACGCGCACTTCTCCATTTCGACGAACGTCCTCTGCAGTCATTCATGCACATAACAGGTGAGTAGGGCAGTTCCAGGCATCGCCACGCCCTGAAGGGGGCACCCGCACCGGATGCGTAACTGGCCTGTCGCTCAGTGGCGACAGGCCAGTTCTCGTTTTGGTGCCAATATGGCACTCCGGGCTCGCGCTCCCGTCAGCCGGCTATGCCAATCCTGCAGCCTTCTCCTGGCGGAACGGTGACCCTCGAGCCCGAGCTGCCCACGATATGACGATATAGGAATCATATTAACAAATAGTTAAGCCAAGTATGTCGCTGCCAAGCAACCGGTATGGCACGGGCCTTGCGGAAACGCTACGCGAAGGTTGGCCGTAACGGAGAGACAACGAGAATCAAGACAAATTCGCCATAGCAGCTGATAGCCACACCAAAACTCGGAGGTTCATACAATGAGACTCGTTCGATGGCAGCCGCGCAGAGCAGTGCGATTTGGAAGCGACCTGGACAGGGTGTTCGACGAGATGTGGAAAGGTTGGGGCGACAATACGGCAACGGCGACCTGGCGACCCCCGATGGACGTGAGCGAGACAGAGACGGAGATCGTCGCCACGATGGATCTCCCGGGGCTCAGCCGCGAAGACATCAAGGTAAACGTCGACGACGGGGTCCTGAGCGTTTCCGGCGAGAAACGTCACGAGTCCGAAGACCACGGCAAGCACCTCCGCCGGGCCGAGCGCTTCTCCGGCGAATTCTCCCGCTCGATCGCCCTGCCGTCCGCTGTGGACACAGGCAAGATCACGGCCGAGTACAAGGACGGCGTGCTGACGGTTCGCCTGCCAAAGGCGGAATCGGCTCGGCCCAAGCAGATCGAGGTCAAGGCGGCATAGTCGATCGTTTTGGCTGGGGAACGACCAGGCCATTCCGCAGCACGCGGGGTGGCCTGGTTTCCTTGGTAGGTGGTCCGGAGGGAGCCTTGCGAGTTCCCTCCAAAGGCGAATCTACAGGTGGCCCCCGAGGCCTGAATGCCGTATCTTTGGGCCGAGCGCGAACCGACGCAGCCCTACACCGATGGGATCGGCGATGGAATTCAAAGACTACTACCAGATCCTGGGGGTACCTCGAAACGCATCCCGGGACGAGATCCAGAAGGCCTACCGAAAGCTTGCCCGGGAGTACCACCCCGATGTGAACAAGGAAGCCGGCGCGGAGGCCCGGTTCAAGGAGATCGGTGAGGCGCACGACGTACTGAAGGATCCCGACAAGCGTGCCAAGTACGACCGGTACGGCGCAGCCTGGAAGGCCGCCGAACAGGGGGGACAGGCGCCGCCGGGGTTTGAGAACATCCGATTCGATTTTGGCATGGGAGGGATGAGGGGATTCGCCGGCGCCCAGGGCGGCGAATCCGGCAGCTTCTTCGATATTCTGGAGCACCTCTTCGGTGGATCGGCGATGGGCAGAGGGCCCCGGGGAGGCCCACAGCCAGGCTTCGGGGGCGTGGGCGGTGGGTACGGGATGCCTGCGCAAGGCGCGGATCAGGAGGCCCGGATCGGGCTTTCGCTTGAGGAGGCGGCCGAGGGCGGTAAGCGGAAGATGACGCTGACGGATCCGGACACAGGCCAGAGCAAAACCCTGATGGTCAGCATTCCCAGGGGCGTGCTTCCCGGGCAGAGGATCCGGCTTTCGGGGCAAGGGGGGAGCGGAGGCCCAACAGGTCGGCCGGGGGACCTCTACCTGGTGACCGATGTTCGTCCCCACCCGGATTTCCGGCTGGAGGATCGCGATCTTCACTGCACGCTCCGAATCACGCCCTGGGAGGCGGCGCTCGGGGCAACCGTCACGATGAAGGCCCTCGACAGCTCCGTCCGCCTGAGGGTGCCGGCCGGATCCTCGTCGGGACGGCGCATTCGACTGAAGGGCAAGGGATTCCCGGGGAAGGACGACCCGGGTGACCTCTATGCCGAAGTCCAGATCGCGGTGCCAGAAGAGTTGTCAGAAGCGGAGCGAGAGGCCTACGAGATGCTGGCCGAGGTATCCGCCTCTCCGCCCAGGTGAGGTCGTCCGGTGGCCTGCCGAAGGTAGCGGGACCGAGCTTAGGTCCTGGTCGGGTCGTCGTACACCAGGGAATAGCCGGAGCGATGAAGAAGGGCTGAGGATCGGGCTGGGCGCCCATCCTCAGCCCTTCCCTATTGTCGCCGATTCACGAACCACCCCGCAGTGGCCAGGCAGGAGTGCCACTCTGGCACAGGCCGGATTGCAGTGCCATCCAGGACGGGCGCCTATTTGCGATAATAGAGTTATAAACAATATCTTACGCTCAGAAGCCGAAGTTGGCACGCAGCTTGCGATTCCTCGGGTTGAGGGCTGAGACGCCAGAACCCTTCCTGAGAGTTACATCGAGATGGCATCAATCAGATAGGAGTGGACGACTTCCCAAGGCGAGGTGACCCGGATATGGACCCCAACAAGCTGACTCAGAAGTCACAGGATGCGGTGCAGGCCGCGCAGACGTTGTCGACGCGTCACGGCCACGCGGAAGTGGACGGCGAACACGTCCTGATGGCTCTGCTGGAGCAGTCCGACGGGCTCTTCCCCCGGATCCTGCAGAGGATGGACGTGCCGGTGGCCACTCTGACAGAGGCGGTTGAGCAGGAGCTGGGGCGCCGACCCAAGGTGTCGGGCCCGGGCGCGGAGGCCGGCAAGGTCTACGTGACCCAGCGTTTCCGGAGGCTTTTCGTGAACGCCGAGGACCAGGCGGAAAGG
>JASLMQ010000776.1 GCA_030746455.1 Candidatus Latescibacterota bacterium | reverse complement strand
AAGCTATTCCTGAATCGGGGCGACCTGGAGTTCGAGGAGCACACGGTACTGGACGCGAACCTCGGCGCGCACATGGGGTTCGCCGGAAACATATCCAGCCCGGACCACCTTGACTTCATCTGCAAGAACTGGCAGGCGAATTCGCAGAACGCCTGCGACGGCACGAACCACGTCGTCCATCTCACCGGATGGACACCGCCGTAGCACGCGTGGGCCAGACCGTCATAGAACAGGCCCGGGTCCGCAAAAGACCCGGGCCTGAGCATATTCCGCCAGATTTCGTACTACGCCTTCAGCTTCCCCAGGCGCTCCTTCATGTCTTTGACGAACGAGTTCCCCTCGAAATCACCCCGCACCGAGGCGAAGTCGGTCGCGGCCTGGTCGGCGTTGCCGTCCGCGCCATAGCCGAACTTGGCCACGTCGTCGAACTCCTTCTCGGCGTCGGCGAGCACCTTGTTGATGTTGGTTGCCGCAGCCTTCCGGTAGGCCGCCCGGATCGCGTCCAGGTCTTCGAGCGTCAGCTCGTCCAGCGATTTGCCCGTGCGGGCCTGGTAGGTCTTCCGCACCCAGGCCCACTCGTCTTCCTCATAGGCATCGCTCGCCGCCTTGCATGCCGTCTGGAGATCCCCGATCGTGGCGATCTTGCCCGACTCGATGTCCGTCTCCAGCTGGCTGAGCCGATCGCATGCCACCAGAAGCCCGCTCACGTCGGCCCAGGCATCGCAGTCCGTGCTCCCGTCGGCTGCGGCCAGGGCCGCCCGCACCGCCTCGATCCCTTCGTCCGCCGCCCGCTCCGCACGCCGGACGATCTTCTCGTTCAGATACAGGTCGACTGCACCTCGATAGGCTCTGGCCCCGTGGCGGAGCACCAGCCGCTTGATCCTCAGGCCTCTCGTGCGGACCTCTTCGACGTCCCTTGCTGTCTCCTCGTAGAGCCCTTGCAGCAGCGCCTCGCCGCGCGCCATCTTCCCCACCAGGTAGGGGCTGAGGACCTCGAACCGAATCTGGTCTCGCTTCACCGTCGACTTCCGGCGGTCGCGCGCGGGCCACTTCTCACCGTCCCGCACCGTGCCCACCGTGGTCAGGTTCATCGCCGGCGTCAGGTGGCTGTTTCCCCCTTCCTCGGTCACATACGAGAAGGGCAGGTCGCCCGTGTCGAAGTTCTGCATATGCTTGCCGATCACCACGCAGAAGGGACCCACCACGCTCGGCCACAGGAGATAGGAGAAAGAGCCCGTCTTGCTCCCTCGCTCGAGCACGCCCTGATGGACCGGGCCAAGCTTGTACATGTGGTTGCTCTGGTTCGAGCCGCTGCCGGCGTTGTAGAACGAGAACAGGCCGGCGATCAGCAGCGTGCTCTTGTGGTGAGTTACCGTGTAGGGTCCGCCGAACACGGAGCAGGCCTCGCCGTGGAAGCACTCGGAGTTCGCGAAGAACAGGGAGTTCTCGGCCGAGTACTGCTTGCCCACCTGTACCCCCTGGCCGATGAAGGCCGCGCTGAGCACCGCGCCGCCGTCCACGCTGGATCCCTCGCCGATGATGAAGTCCTCGGCCGTCACCCCTGCGCCGACCTCGGCGGGTGCGGCCTCTTCGCTGAGGATGGTACCGTTGATCAGCGAGGCCGCACCCGAAACCACCGCGTGGGGACCCACGTTCACGTCCTCGATCTTACCCACGTGGGCCACGAGGGCCCTCTCGCCCACCTGTCCGACTTGCGATTTCGCGTCGGCCACAAAGGCGTCCACCATCGCCTCGAGTCGCTCCACCATCTCGGGTCTGTAGCGGTGCATACAGAGGAGGTAGGCGAACTGGCTCGACAGCTCGCCGAAGATCCGCAGCTCTCTGCCTCCGCCCTCGTTGACCGGCTCGAGCTCCACCCCGTTCCCGAAGGTGGCACCCGGATTCGTGGACATCTCACCCACGTCGAGAACGGCGGCCCCATCGCCGATTCTGTAGTTCGACATGTGGCTCCGAACGTTCGCGACTCGCACGTTGTCGCCCAGCTCGCAGTTCACCAGGGTCGCGTCATAGACGCCCGCGGGGAGCGAAGCTCCCCCGCCAACGGCCACATCGCCACCCAGATCCCCGATCCGTACGGAGCCAAGCAGGTCCGCATTGCGCACCCGACCGGGGTCGAACCCCTCCTTGACCTCGACCTTCGACCAGTCCTCGGCCGAGCACCCGGCCCCCTCCATCGTCCCTATCTCGTCCTTCGAAAGCGCGCGGTACCCCTGCATGCCGCCCTCCTCATCTTGGATTTTCTGGCGCGCCCGTGGAGCCGCCCTTCTCTCCTGTTTCCCAGCCGCCGGCGCCGTCTCATTGTTCATCCTGTGAATCCGCAAAACCAACGGAGCAGCCTGCAAATTACCCAAGCCGGACGGATGCTGTCAAGCGAATTCTACCGATGGGTCCCACCCGCGGGTTTCGGTGACCAAGTTCGCACTTTACTTATGGCCTCAGGCTCTGTATATTACGGATTCTTAACTTTCGCATACCACGCCACAACGGATGGCTCGACTCGACTACACTGCAAGAGGGAGGTCCCATGGCAGGCAACATCAAGGTCAAGGTCTGCAAGAGCAGCGTCGACGTGGCCGTGCAGGCGGCCAAGGTCATCGCCAGAGTCGTCAAGTCCAAGCCTGACGCCGTGATCGGGCTCGCCACGGGCTCGACCCCGGAGGACACCTATGCCGAGCTGGCGCGATTGCACAAGAAGGAAGGGTTGAGCTTCGCCAAGGTCACGACCTTCAACCTGGACGAGTACTGGGGCCTGGACGGCGATCACGACCAGAGCTACCGCTACTTCATGAACAAGCAGCTCTTCAGCAAGACCGACGTGCGTCCCTGGAACACCAACGTCCTCAACGGCAAGGCCGCCAATCCCGAGCTGGAATGCCGGGCCTTCGAGACCAAGATCCTCTCCGTTGGCGGCGTCGACCTCTGGCTGCTGGGCATCGGTGGCAACGGGCACATCGCCTTCAACGAGCCCGGAAGCCCGGTGGACAGCCGAACGCGTCTGGTCAGCCTGACCCAGGACACGATCGAGGCCAACAGCGACGGTCGGTTCTTCAAGGATCCGGCCGAGGTGCCGCGCTGCGCCCTCTCGGCGGGAATCGGGACCATCCGCGAGGCCCGGAAGATCGTCCTGCTGGCAACGGGATCCAAGAAGGCCGAGCCCATCGCCACCGCGGTGAACGGGCCCTTCTCGCCGGATTGCCCCTCCAGCCTCCTGCAGGACCACCCCGACTGCACTTTCATCGTGGACAAAGACGCAGCCTCGGACCTCAAGAAATCCCGATAGAGGCTCCACCGGGGGTGACGGACCTCCGTCGCCCCCCCTCAATAGTGATGGCCTTCCCTTGGCCAAGGAGAGATGGCTATGGAGCGCGAAGAAATCAAAGAGCGGGTCTACCAGGTCGTAACGCAGGTTTTGAAGGTCGACTCGGGCCAGATCGAGGAAGAGCACACGTTCACGACGGATCTGGGAGCCGAGTCCGTCCAGTCCGTCGAGCTCATGGCCGGTTTCGAGGTGGAGTTCGACATCGAGATGGACGAA
>JASLMQ010000775.1 GCA_030746455.1 Candidatus Latescibacterota bacterium | reverse complement strand
TCCGCGGTGAACCGGACACGCTCCTCCACCCGGCATTCGATGATGCGGGGCACCCGATCGTGGATGAACCAGAGGTTGATGATCTCGCCGCCACCCTGGAAGTGATCCCGGTTCTCGGCCTTGATCCCGTCGGGAGTCGTGATGAAGAAAGTCCGGTCCCTGATCATCAGCTGCCCGTTGTTCTTGAAGAACTGGGCGGTTCCGAGGTCCTCGTGGGCCTCTTCTCCATCGGCGGTCTGCCGGAGCCTGCAGCTGGCCGTGTTCACATCGAGCTCCGACAGCCTGAGCAGGGACGTAGCCTGGGAACTGAGGCGTATCCTCCCCCCGCGTTTTATGAATATCCTGCTGAGCATCTCCGACCTTCCCTGCGGTTCCTCAAGCCCGACTCCCCAACGACTCGTCCTATGGTCCACCTCCCCAAAATCTATGCCGACTCAGGCATGATGTCAAGAATCCGGTGAGCGCGGGTGAGAGGCGCACGGTGCGTCTCGAGGGGAAAGGAGTTGATCGGGTCGTGCACGCGACGTATATTGTGCCGACTCAGACCCACTCGGAAGATGCCCATCAATGCCAGAAACCACCCGAGATTTCACTGCGACGACATTCGTGGTTGACGGGGATCGGACCCTGTTGCTGTTCCACAAGGCGTTGCAGGCGTGGTTCCCCCCAGGCGGACACATCCACCAGGACGAGTTGCCCTGTGATGCCGCCGTTCGGGAGGTGCGGGAGGAATCCGGCCTGGAGGTCGAACTCATCTCGCCCCGTGTCACCTTGGGCCGTGTGGAGGTGCTTCCCCAGCCGGAGTGCATCTTGCTCGAACAGATCGCGCCCGACCACCAGCACATCGATCTCATCTACTTCGCGCGGGTCGTGGGCGGACGTCTGGATGTCGCTCCAGAGGAATCCGAAAGGCACATGTGGTGCGGTTCACGGGACCTGGATGGTCCGGAGATCGCCGAGGACATCCGGCGTTTGGGGAGGATGGCGATCGATGCAGTGGGGAAAGGGCAGGCCCCGAGGCCCTTCCCGGACGGGTAGCCGGCAGGTCTCAGGGTGCAGGGGCGGAGAACAGGTACGCCGATGGGGGATCGTTGCCCCCCAGTGATCAGCGAGGTGGCTTCAGAAGGACCTCAGGGAGTTCGGTTGGTGCGACGGCCTACCTGACCGGAGCTCCCGCCGAGATCCCCAGGTCCTGCGGCAAGCCCTTCCGCTGCTTGCGTCCAGGGCTGGACTGGCGCTGCTGGGTGATCTCCGTATCGTCCAGAGCTGTGAAGAGATTGAGGATCTGAAGACCCTTCTCCACGCCGAAGAGCTCGATCAGGCTGTGGATGGCTTCGGGGGACATATTTTCCTCCTGGGTGGGGCCGTTTCTGCCGCACACCACGGGGTTTTCTCTGGACAATCGGTTGTTAAACATGGAGTTACGCCTGGATCCAGAGATAGGCTTCCTATGGTTGACACACAAGGGCGCAAACCGTATGCCAGATAAGGAAGCCCCCAAACCGGGCCGGAGGAGACTTCGGGAACTCCTGAAGGATCCGGCGGTAGTGGATCGGGCGTTGCGGGCAACGAGCATCGGGCTGATCCTGGTCCTGGTTGGCGGATGCGTGGTCCTGCTCCTGGCCTTCGTGATGGAACTGGCGGTGGTGGTCGTCGCGGTTGGCGGGATCGGCTCCATGGTCCTGGCCTCCTATGTGTTCATCCGGCTCTGGCCCCAGGAGGAGGAGTCCCCATCGCGGGTGTCGGAGGTCATTGCCGAGGCGCTGGAAGAACCCGAGCCGAAACCGCTGTCGCCCGAGGAATACCGTATTCAGCGGGAGAGGGCCCAGAAGATGATCGCCCAGAAGGCGGCACCCATCCTGGCCAAGGCGATACGGGGCATCCTGCGGCAGGAGGAGCAACGGCGCGGCCGTCGATGAGGCGCAAAAGACGGGGTGGGACGGCGTCCGCCCCTCGTCTGGCGTTTGGAATCCGGCTCCCTTGACAAGGGTATCGGCGGCGGCTATATTCGCCCAGAGTCACTCGTTGAACGGATCGTGCCATTGATCCAGACCCCACTGCAATTGATGCCACAAGGAGACCGCGTATGGCACGGAGAGGCGTGAACAAGGTCATACTCATCGGCAACGTCGGGGCCGACCCGGAGCTTCGCTACACACCCAGCGGGACCGCGGTGACCAACTTCAACATGGCCACCAACGAGTCCTGGACGGACAACTCGGGCGATCGCCAGGAGAAGACGGAGTGGCATCGAATCGTCGTCTGGGGTCGTCTGGCCGAGATCTGCAATCAGTACCTCAGGAAGGGCAGCAAGGTCTACATCGAGGGCCGTCTCCAGACCCGAAGCTGGGAGGGCCAGGACGGCCAGAAGCGGTACACCACCGAGGTGGTGGCAAGGGACATGCAGATGCTCGACTCCCGAGACGACATGGCCGCAGCGGGTATGGAGGGCGCCGGTGCGCCTCCACAGAGGCCCGAAGCGCCTTCCGGGCCTCCTGCCGCGGGACAGGGCCCTCCTGGTGGAGGCGGCACGCCCGGCGATCCGCCCCCGCCCCCGAGCGTTGACGACGACCTGCCCTTCTAGGGCGTGATCATCACGGCACCAGGCGCTGCGATCCCACATCGGATCGCGGCGCCTTTTTCGTGGGCGGAGGTGGGTTCACGCGCCGGCATCCCTTTCCCAGTGAGGGAAAATGCCGGTGAGGCAAGCAGGAAAAAGCGCTTTGCCGATCCCTGATTTTGCGTAACTTAACTTCTTCGATCGGGAGGGCGGCGTCGCCGGCGGCGGGCGCCTTGGGACCGGGGCGTGCAGAACTGGAGCAGGGAGAGGAAGACCTATGGAATCGATCCCGACAAAGCGGCAAGAGTGGGGGCAGCTCGAGGCACGACTAGAAGCGCGGAAGCCCTTCGAGGTCTCCGTGGAGATGGATCCCGGGATGGCGCAGGTTCGCGAGCCGCTGCATCTGTCATGGGTCATCGCGCCCGAGGAGTCCGGGCTATCGGCCGGTACGGATCTGATCACGATGGTTCCCAGGACGTGGAAGCTGGACCTGAACGGGGCGTTCCCTGAGCTCTCCAAGTTCTTCGCCGTCTGGGAGGGCGGCTACGGAAACGGTCGCCAGTGTCTGGTGAAGGCCGATGCATCCATCGAGGACGTCGAAGCCACGTGCGAACTGATTCCGGCGGGGTTCGAATTCCTGGTCCACGTCCACCTGGAGGGCAGGACAATTCCCCAGGGGGAAGGCCTCAGGATACATCTGGCACACCCCGATGGGACGAGGGTCCGGGCGCCACAGACCGTCCAGTTCCACCCCTTCGTGACCACGATCCGGCCGGGGGATTCCGACGAGTTCCGGCCGGTCTCAGCCACGCCGGGGGTGATGACCTACGGCGGATACACGCGATCCCTTCGGGTGACCGGACAGGCCGTCGTCGAGGCGGGTGAGCCAGCGACGTTCAGGGTCGTTCCGATGGACCAGTACGAGCTGAACCGGGGCTTCGACTACGGCGGCGACGTGACGGTGGCGGAGGTGACTCCCGGGGCCGAGGAACAGGCCCTGCGGATCTCTCAGGGCGAGACCTATGCCCGGATCCGTGTCCCGTTGACCGGGGAAGGACCGTTCCACTATGTACAGGCGCGAGACCTGCCCAACGATCTCGTGGGGCGGAGCAATCCGATCGGGCACCCCGAATCGTTCGGCGGATACCGGGTCTACTTCGGCGATCTGCACGTTCACTGCAATCCGTGCGACGGCTACGGAACCATGCGCGAGGCGTATGACTACGCCTACCAGATCTCGGAGCTCGATTTCGCCTCGGTGAGCCACCAGCAGAATTCATCGAACTTCCCGCTGACGAACGAGCACTGGCAGGAGTACCTCGAGATCACCGAGAGCTTCAACGGGAGGGATGGCTTCGCCACGCTCCCCATCTGCGAGAACTACAGCCATTCGGGGCACCGACACTCCCTGTTCCGCAACCTGGAAGACGCCGCACGGTACCCGGTGGGACCGGAATACTGGGGCGACCAGTACGCCGACGAGAGCCGGCCCGAGCGGCTCTGGGAAACGTTGGCCGACAAGGAAGCCCTCACGTTCCCCCACCATATGAAGTTCATCCACGGCACCGACTGGGACGTGCCCCCGGACCCGATGGAGCCGGTAATGGA
>JASLMQ010000774.1 GCA_030746455.1 Candidatus Latescibacterota bacterium | reverse complement strand
GTACCCCACGGCTGCCCAAAATGCCCCTGTGGCAGACCTGAACGCAGGAGGACCGGGGTCGAATTGCCACCACGCCCTCGCAGGCGAACACAGACGGCGCGCCTGCGAGATGGCCCTCACCGACCCTATCCGACAAGCTTGGGAGACCTTACGAACGACGGCGGCAAGGAGCGGGCAGTATGGACAATGGGCGCATCCGAAAGGATGAGCCCGCACTCATGGTGATGCTCTGGACGGTTGGTCGGTCTTCAGCCCCGCTCCGCGGGGCTTGCCTTTTCTGCAGCGAGGGGATTCATCCCCTCGCTGCGGTGTGGCGCATCCGAAAGGATGCGCCCTTGCTCATGGTCATCGCATTGTGCGATCGCCAGGCTGTCCCCCCTCTCCGTGCCGGGGAGGGGGAGGCCGGCCGGAGGCCGGCGGGGGAGGGGTCTGCACCGACACTGCGAGGCCCACCGCGGCGTAACCTAGCCTGCAGGTATCACCGGAAGTACCACGTGCGACGGGTACTTCGCGCTGTGATGGACCGTCTGTCGCGCGACCCTCAGCTCCGTATCCTGCCCGAAGGCGTGACCCGTGTTCGGGTTGCGGTCGAACCGCGGGAAGTTCGACGAGGAGATCTCGAGCCGGATGCCGTGCCCCTTCAGGAACACGTTGCCCGTCACGCCCACGTCGATCTCATACTCGTAAATCTTGTTGGCCTCGAGCAGCGTGGGATCGGACAGGCTCTCGCGGTAGCGTGCGCGAATGATCCCGTCGCAGAGGTTCTTCGCGTAGCCCGAGGGCGACACGTCTACGAGCTTCGCGGTCCAATCCGTATCGGACCCGTCGGTCTCGGCGTAGAGAACCACCTTGATGGGGCCGGTGACCTCCAGGCCCTGCACCAGCGGGGCACTGGTATAGCACAGCACATCTGCGCGCATCTCCACTGCCCGCTGGTCGTACGGGCCCCACGGAACGATGTGGGGGGAACAGCAGTTGTTCCCCCCGCGGGTCTGTACGGGGAACAGGGGATCGTACTCGTAGGTGTCGGCCGTCTCATCGCCGGGCGGCTCCGGTGACAGCGCGCCGTGGCCGCGTAGTGTGTTGGCCGAGCCACCGGAGTGGAGGTGCCACTTCTGCCACTGGGTCCGGGCCAGCGGCCACTCGTGCTCGTCGCGCCACCGGTTGATGCCCATGATGTATAGCTGGAGGGGAGGCTCGTCCGTGATTCCGTTGTCCTCGCCCTTGAGCCAGTGGTCGAACCAGCGCAGCTCCATCGACTCCAGGTCCTGCATCGAGGGCGCGCCGTAATCGATGTCTCCCGTCTTCGCCGACGCGCTCAGCCCGTGGGGCCACGGTCCCACGATGAGCTTGCTCTGCTTCGCTTCGGGTGTCCGCCCGTTCAGGTGCAGACCGTTGAAGTTGATGAACGTGTGCTGGGCGTAGAGGTCGTACCATCCCCCCATGTTGTAGGCCGGCGCGGCGATCTCGCCCCACTGTGTTTCGACGTTGATGGCGTCCCAGTAGTCGTCGTACGTCGGATGGTTCACCCAGTCCTTCCAGAATTCCAGGCCTCGGCCGGCCTGTTCGTCCATCCTGGCGATGGGCAGGTCGCGGAAGGCCTCGGTCCAGTTGTGGTACTCGATGCTCTGGGCCGTGCGGCCGTTGGTGCGCATGCCCCACGTCATCAGCACGTTGAGCTGGAAGGCCCCGCCGGGATAGACCAGGCCGCTGTAGAAGTCGCAGCAGATCACGCGGGGGGCCATGCAGGTGAGGAACCGGCTGCGGTGGGGCGCGCTCTGCCACTGGACCAGGCCGACGTAGGACCCTCCGGCCATGCCGACCTTCCCGTTGGACCAGTCCTGCCCGCCGATCCACTCCTGTGTGTCGTGGCCGTCCTCGCCCTCCCGGAAGGGATAGTATTCGCCGCCGGAGTCCCATCGACCCCGAACGTCCTGGATGACACACGCGTAGCCCTGGTTGGCCAGGCGACGGCCCTTCTCGATGTTGCCCTCGGTGTTGTTGTCGTACGGCGTGCGCATCAGCACCGTGGGAAACGGACCCGATGCGCGCGGGAGATAGATGTCCGCGGAGAGCTCGACGCCGTCGCGCATGGGCACGTTGATGTCCAGGCGCATGTCAACAGGGTAGTTCGGGGGCATTTTGGGGACTCCTATGCGAGGGCTAACAGGGGACGATTGGACGTTGCGGCCTCTTGGCCCAGAGGTCCATCTTGGAGTACCATTGGTCCGTCCAGGCTGTGTGCCCTCCGCAGCGGCCCCGCCGCTGCGGAGGGTGTATCGAAGCCCAAGGGACAGGAAGCCATGTGCGCCTGCGATCTCGACCTTGTGGCTGCTTGAGGCCGCCCCCTCGATACAATCCTGGGCTCGGGCAAAGCACTCACCCAGGATCACTCCCTTCGGTACGGCCTGGCGGCCGACTCAGGGCAGGCGGGGAGGACGGATTGTGTGCCTCTCCCAGCAGATTGGCGATCAGCTCGAACTGATTCCTAGGACCCGGCATCGATCTCCTCGAGAAGCACCTCGACCGCCTTCTCGAGCTGGGAATCGACCCCGCGCGCGGCCTCCCCGAGCGGACGCTCAACGTGCACGTCCACAGGACGTGGCGCGAGCTCCAGGTTCTCGCCCTCAGCGGTGGCCACGCGGATGCGGGGGAGGCGGAAGCTCGACCCGTCGAGGAACTCCCATCCGCCCGTCCAGATCACCGCGCCCGCGGTGGGCGTGCCCACGACCTTGCCCAGACCCAGGCGGCGGAATCCCTCGCTGAACATCTCCGCATTGCTGCCCGAATGCCCGTTGGTGAGCAGCACCGTAGGCTTGCCCAGGATTCGGTCCCCAGCGAGGTTGGCCGAGGAGGTGGTGACGTGGCCACGATAGGAGGAGGTGACGAAATCGCGCTTGGCCAGGACGTCGAGGATGAAGGTGGCGATGTGCCCCCCGCCGTTGTACCGGACGTCGACCACCACGCCCTCACGGCTGTGCGCCTCGGTGTCGAGATCGATAAGGAACTGGCGGAGGTTCTCCAGCTGCATCGCACGGATATGGACGTAGCCGAGGCGGTCATTGCTGATCCGGGTGACGGCGTCGGCGTTCCACTGGACCCATGCCCGATAGGCGAGATCCCCAACCATCCCTCCGTTCGCAGGTTGGACCGCCGCGTCGCGCGTCTCACCGGAGTCCGAGGTAACCGTGAGCCTCACGCGCCTGCCCACCTTGTGCTGGAGAAGCTCCCACAGGTTGGTGCGCGCGTCGAGTTCGACACCATCGATCGCCGTGAGGACTTCGCCTGCGCGCACGGGCTCCTCGATAACGTCGGCCGGCCCGTCGGGCAGCACAGTGGTGATCACGAACCGGCCCTGCTCCATGGCCCGCGGATCGAATGCCAGGCCGAGATGGCCGTCGTGTTGGGCTGCCCCTCTTGAGGATGCCCCGAGGTGGGAGCTGTTGAGCTCCCCCACCATCAGGTTCAGGATGTCGATGAGGTCCTCGGTCGTCTGTGCACCGGCCGCCAGCGGCATGAAGCGGTCGCGCATCGCGTCCCAGTCCAGGCCGTGATACTCCGGATCGTAGAAGCGATCGCGAATGAGGATCCATGCCTCCTGGAACATGTGCCGCTTCTCGATGTGGAAGTCAACGTCGAGCTCCGCCTTCACCTGGAGCTTCTTCGGCTTCCCGTCGGGAAACGGACGGTGGGTGATCTCGCCGCCGTCGAGGTAGTAGAGCTTCTTCCCGTTCTTCGTGAAGGCCACCCGGCCCTTAGCCCCCTTCGTGTGGGTGACCTGCTTGGGCGGCTCGTCCCGCTTCTCCTCTTCCAGCGACAGCTTCCAGAGGTTGTCGCGTCCGGACAGCGACGCGCTGAAGATCAACGTCTTGCTGTCGGGGCTGATGGCCTCCGCGGAAGCGTTAAGCTCCATCGGAGTCAGCAGACGGAGACGACGCTTGATCCCCTCGAACGCGATCTCGACCGGCTCGATCTCATCCTCGTCCCGA
>JASLMQ010000773.1 GCA_030746455.1 Candidatus Latescibacterota bacterium | reverse complement strand
GGCCAGGAGGTGCGCGTGCTGGCCCAGGGTCACCAGGATGTCGGCTACTACCGCGTGGTGTGGGACGGCAAGGACACGTCGGGTCGTTCGGTGTCCAGCGGCGTCTACCTGGTGCGGATGGCGTCGGGCGACTTCACCAGCGTGAAGAAGATGCTCCTCCTGAAGTAGGGGGAGGACATCGATAGATCGGGCGAATGGCCAGTCGGGATGGCTCCGGCTGGCCATTCGCTCATACAAGGCCACAACTCGACTGGCGCGGCCCTAAAGGGCTTGACAAGGGCTGGCCTTTGGTGTATCATTAGTCGATTCGACATGACTTGCAGCAGATGCGCAGGTGCTTGTTTAGAAGCAATTTAGGCGCACTCCTTCGCTGTCTTCTTCCCCCCCTGGACCCCCGCCACCATTCGATGGCTCATCGAGCCCGGCACCGGACACTCCTCCGCCCTGGGGTCCCACACATGTCCATTCAGGGGAAGGTGAGAAGCCATGGACACACTTGCAGAGCGCGAAGCCGAGATCCTGGAGCTCATGATCAAGGCTCACGTCGCAACCGGGGAACCCGTCGGGTCGCGTACGATATCCAAGACGGGCATCGGATTGAGCGCGGCTACCGTCCGCAATTCGATGGCCGACCTGGAGGAGAAGGGGTACCTGACGCATCCCTTCACATCGGCAGGCCGATTGCCGACGGACAGGGGATACCGCTTCTACGTGGACAAGCTGATGGCGCAGGAGGAGCTCGAAGAGGATGAGCGCCAGCACATCCGCGAGCGGATTGCATTTCGCGTCAGGGAGGGTAACATCGAGGGCGTGCTCGAGCAAGTATCGCGGGTGATCGGCGAGCTTTCCCTGAACCTTGGCGTGGCGCTCACGCCGCGCTTCGAGAGAGGGGTATTCGAGCGTCTGGAGATGGTGCACCTGTCGGAATCCAAGATACTGCTCGTCCTGACGATCGCATCCGGCCTGGTGAAGACGATGGTGATCGAGGTCGATGCGCGGATCGCCCATTCCGAGCTCGACGAGACCGCACGGGCGATCAATGAGCGTCTGAGCGGTCTCTCCGTGGCAGAGATCCGTGATTCGGTGGGAGAGCGGCTGCGCTCCATCTCGCGAGGGTCTCCGAGGCTACTCCGGGCCCTCTGCGATACCGCCAGCACGCTTTTCAGGGCCAGCAGCGGGGACGATCTCCGAGTCGGGGGAACGGGCAACTTCTTCCTCCAGCCCGAGTTCAGCGGAGATCAGAAGAGCGTGGCGGCGCTCCTGGACCTGCTCGAGGAACGGAATGTGATCGTCACCATCCTGGATGAGCGGATGGATAACGAGGGGATTGCCATCACGATCGGTAACGAACACGGAGCGCCGGAGCTACACAACTGCAGTGTCCTGACGTCACGGTACCGCGTGGGCGATGTGTCCGGACTGGTAGGCGTGATCGGTCCTACCCGGATACCCTATGCCAAGATGGTGCCGATGCTGCGCTACGTGACCCATGTAACTGAGGAGATGCTCGCACAGTAGGAGGGAAGACCGGGGCGATATGAAGAAGCGCAAACCGTCAGAGGGGAAGCCCAAGGAAGTCGCAGTCGAAGAAGACACCGGCTCGGACGAGGAGCAAGAGGAGCCTGACGCAGAAACGGACGAGGTGGCCCCCGAGGGGCAAGATGCCGCTGAGGATGAGGCTCTGGAACCCGATCCGCTTCAGGAGGCGCTGAACGAGGCGGAGGAGAACAAGGACCGCTGGGTCCGGCTGGCAGCCGAATTCGAGAACTACAAGAAGCGCACGGCCCGGGAGTTCGAGGCGCTGGTTCGGTCGGCCAGCGAGAGCGTGATTCGCGATCTGCTCCCCGTGCTGGACGCCGTGGGCCGCGCACTGGATCACACCGACGATGGGAGCACCGATTCGGAGGGCTACCAAGAGGGCGTCAAGATGATCATGGAGCAGTTCCCCAAGGTGCTCCACGATCGCGGGCTCTCGGAAATCGAGGCGGTGGGCCAACCGTTCGATCCGCATTTCCACGAGGCCCTCATGCAGGTCGAGTCCGAGGACTACGATGCGGGAATCGTGGCGGAGGTGGTAGAGAGAGGGTACAGCCTGGGGGACAAGGTCATCCGGCATGCGAAGGTGGTTGTCAGCCGGGGCCGTCCCGAAATGGTCCGTGAGGAATCACAGGATAGGGAGGAGACGGAGGGATAGTCCCTCAAGACGTTGTGTGGAGGGCCGGAGCGGTTCCCGGCCCTCTTGCTGTGTCGACGGCGGTGATTACCCAGATGGGATCCTTGAATGGCAAAGCGAGACTACTATGAAGTGCTCGAGGTGGACAGGGACGCCACCTCCGACGAGCTGAAGAAGGCCTACCGCAAGCAGGCGCTGAAGTACCATCCAGATAGGAACCCGGACGACAAGGAGGCCGAGGCCAGCTTCAAGGAGGCGGCCGAGGCCTACGAGGTGCTTGGCGATCCAGAGAAGCGGCCGACCTACGACCGTTTCGGGCACGAAGGCCTCGGCGGGCCCTTCCGGTCGGGTGGTTTCCAGTGGGGCGACTTCTCTCACGCCGGCGACTTCCAGGATATCTTCTCCAGTCTGGACGAGATCTTCGGAGGGGGCATCTTCGGCGACATGTTCGGACGTCGTGGCGGACGGCGAGGCCCCCAGGCTGGTGAGGATCTACGGATGTCGCTCGAGCTGACTTTGGAGGAAATCGCGGCCGGTACGAAGAAGAAGGTGAAGCTGACGCGAATGGAGCGGTGCGCCGATTGCGAGGGCTCCGGGGCAGAGGCCGGGTCCTCGCCATCCAGTTGTTCGGTTTGCGGCGGCGTGGGGCAGGTCCGGCAGGCGACACGATCGCTCTTCGGCCAGTTCGTTAACGTGACTGCCTGTCCGCAGTGCGGGGGGGAGGGCACCGTGATCGAGGATGCCTGCCCCGAATGCCAGGGGCAGGGACGAGCGAAGAAGACGGTCTCGCTCACCGTCAACATCCCGGCGGGAGTGGCTGAAGGCAACTACATCCCCCTCCGTGGTCAGGGCAGCGTCGGTCCCAGGGGCGGCAGGGAGGGGGATTGCCTGGTCTTCATC
>JASLMQ010000772.1 GCA_030746455.1 Candidatus Latescibacterota bacterium | reverse complement strand
TCCAGATGACAGCCCAGAAGCTTGCCTCCCCTGTGGAGCACGTCTCCGGCCTCCTCCCAGTGCGGCAGCACGTGGTCCACGAACCGCTCCTTCCCCAGCACCTCCGAGGCGTAGTTCCCGCCGCACTGGACCACCAGCGCGGGCGACTCCGCCACGATCGGGTAGATGGGCCGCTGGTTCTCGGTCATCGCATCGGCCAGCGCAAGCACCTCGTCCCTCCGCTCGGCCCACTCGAGGCTGAACTGCTCGATCCCCATATAATGGTATATGATATTGTGGATGGGCACGCCGGGGGCGCCCGTCTTGAAGAAGGCCTCGCCGTCCATCTGCTCCTGCGCCTTGAGGAACCCACCGTATGCGGGAGCATACTCCCGATCTTGCACTATGGCCGTCAGCCTGGCATAGTCCTCCGGACCCTTGAACATCGGCTCGATCAGCCACGACGTGCTCTCCGTCCGTTCCGAGCCCATGGCCCGGCTAATCGTGGTAAGCTCCCCTGCGGGCGTCTTAACCGTCGTGCGCCGCAGGCTCATCCCGTTCTCGGAGTAATGGAGCACCTCCGTGGACGTGTTCGGGCTCCGGGTGGAGTACACCCCCCGGGAGTCCACGATCCCCATGCCCTCGTTGCGCAGGACCCGCTCCATACGGCACTGCGGAATCCGCCAGCCCTTCATCACGAAGGGAACCTGGTCGACGAGCTCGCCTCTGAAAATCGCCTCGATCCGATCAGCGCAGTTCACACTCACCTCCCTGCTCTTCTCACCGGCACTCGTGCACAGGCTCAACCAGCACCTCCGCCTTCCTGGGCGCGCGAACAATCTATGACGATCGACAGGCAGGTCAAGCCCAACTTCCTTGCTCATAGTGATGGACCGGTCGCGGGCGCGATGCAAATTGCCTGACACCGAGCCGACGCAGGCCTATCTTGTGGAACCGAGATCGGTTCGGCAGTCGAGATGTGTTCCCTGCACAATGCCCACGAGGAGAGGAAGATGAGGATCGGGAGCCAGGCACGGTCGTTCGGCAAAGGGATCTACTCCAGCGAGGACGAGTTCCTCTCGGTGGTACGCGAGGCAGGCGAGATCGGGATCAAAGGACTGGAAGCAAACTGGAAGAACGTCGAGCGCTACTTCGAATCACCCGATCCGTTCAGACACAGCCTGCACGAGGCCGGCCTCGAGTACATCGGTGCACACTACGGATCGCGCCTGTGCGACCCGGTCACACGGGATGACACGCTGGTGGACGTCGAGCGCATCGCCCCATTCGTGTCGGCCGTCGGCGGGAGCTATGTGGTCTGCAGCGGCCACGCCCCCCAGGACGGTGCAGTTACAGGAGACACATGGGCCGCAATGGCCGAACGTCTGAACGAGTTCGGCGGTATCTGCGCAAGGTCGGACGTGTCGGTCACCTACCACAACCACTGGTGGGAGCCGGAGAACGACGGGCTTGGGCGCCTGGCGGAGCTGACCGACCCGTCGACGGTCGGATTCGCGTTCGACACGGGGCACTGTGCGCGAGCCGGAGGCGACGTCGCCCGGGCGCTCCGCGAGTTCGACAGCCGTCTGGCCTTCGTGCACCTGGCCGACTACGCCCCGGATGCAGACAACCCGGGACTCCGGCCGCCCCTGGGTGACGGCCTGCTCGACATAGACGCCGTGGTCGACGCCTTGCGGGAGGTGAAGCCGGAGAGCTGGGTCGTGCTCGAGGAATCGACGGACAGGGCGAGTGCCAGGGATCAGGTGTCGAAATGCGTTGAGATCCTGAGCCGGTTCTGCGACTGATAGACGGAGATCACGCACGATACAGGCGACCGGCCTGTTTGTGTGACTATCTACCAGGTATGAGGAGGATCAGATGCAGTACAGGTTGTGTCAAAAGGTACCCACAGAGGACAGGATTCAGCTGGCCACCGATGTCTACCTGCCGGACGGCCCGGGGCCGTTCCCGACCATACTGGTCAGAACGCCCTACCACCGGGTGGGCCAGTTCGGCGGCGCAGGAGCGTTCGTTTCCCGTGGATATGCCCTGGTCGCGCAGGATTGTCGTGGGAAGTACGACTCAGAAGGCGACTACGTGCCGCTGGCCTACGAGGCCGACGACGGGAAGGAGACCCTCGACTGGATCGCGAACCAGCGCTGGTGCAACGGGCGCATCGGGATGTGGGGCAGAAGCTACCTGGGTATCGTTCAGGTGCCGGCCGCCAGCTGCGGTCACGAGGCGCTCAAGTGCATCGTCCCGTCGGTGGCGCCGGGATCCTTCTTCGTCGACTGGCTGCGGTACGATGGGTGTTTCGCGCTGGCGAACGCAGTGCGCTGGTCTCTCACATCGGCCACGTGCCGGAACCGCCCCCCGTTCGACCACATCGACTGGCCGGCGCTCTGGCGGCTGAACACGCCCGAGGCAATCGCGGAGACCGCCGGATTCGAGACACCGGTACTGAGAAACTGGGCCTCGCATGACGTCTACGACTCCTATTGGGCAGCCGTGGACCAGGTTCCGATGCACGAGCACGTTCGGGTGCCCGGCCTCCACGTGGGTGGCTGGTTCGACCATCTGACCCGGGGGCAGTTCGAGGCCTATGCCGGCATCAGAGACCGCGGCGCGTCCGATGACGCCCGGCAGGGACAGCGGCTGCTCATCGGGCCGTGGGGTCACCAGACCGTTGGGAACACCGGACCGGGACACAGCCAGTACGGAAACTGGGACTTCGGCACGGAGGCCGATCTCCGGGTGATGGCCCACGAGTTCCAGTGTCTGGACCACTACCTGAAGGACCTGGACAACGGGTTCTCGACGCAGCAGCCCGTGAAGCTCTTTCTGATGGGACAGAACCGATGGATCTCGCTGAGCGATTGGCCGGCCCCGGAGGCGGAGGAGCGCGTCCTCTATCTGGGTTCGGACGGCAGCGCAAACATGCGTACCGGGGATGGCGGACTGTCGACAACCGAGCCGGGTGACGCCCGGGAGGACAGCTACGTCCACGACCCCGCCGATCCCGTCCCCACGCTTGGAGGACCGATCTACTGGGGGATAGAGCCGAAGGGCCCTGTGGATCAACGCCCGAACCTGCAGCGGACCGATGTTCTCTACTACAGGGGCGAGCGCCTGGGCTCGGCCACGGCTGTAGTGGGCGAGCCGGAGATCACGCTCTATGTGGCCTCCGACGCGGTCGACACGGACTTCATCGCCAGGCTGTGTGTCGAAGAGGCCTCCGGCGCCGTCACCTGCCTGACGCTCGGATCCGCCAGGTGTCGATACCGGGACAGCTGGGCGGCGCCGAAGGAGCTTGTGAAGGGTGAAGTGACCCCGATCAGGATACGGCTGACCCAGACGGGTTACGTGTTCCCCGAGGGGTCACGGATCGGTCTGATGGTATCGAGCAGCGATTTCCCGCGCATCGAGTCTCACACGAACACCATGGCGCCTCCCCTCTCGGGCGCCGCAGGACAACCGGCGACCAACTCGGTGCATCATGGCCCCGGGGCGTTGTCCAGCCTGAGGCTTCCCATCCTGGACGTCTGAGATCGGAACGCAGGTGGTTTTCTAGACGGAGACAAAGGAGCGTGCGATGGGCAAACCAAACCTGATCGTG
>JASLMQ010000771.1 GCA_030746455.1 Candidatus Latescibacterota bacterium | reverse complement strand
TTCGACAAGATACCGCCAGGCGTCACGCAGCCGATGGTGAAGCCCCGTTCCATCGATGACGTACCGATCCTGGCCCTGACCTTTTGGAGCGACGTGTATGACGGGTTCATGCTCAGAAGAATCGCGGCAGAGGTGGAAACGGCGGTCAAGGGGATCGACGACGTTTCCGAGACGGCTCTGATCGGGGGTCTCCGGCGCCAACTCCGTGTGGAGCTCTATTCAGACCGCCTCGCGGCCTACGGCGTGTCACCGGGCATCGTACTGCAGGCGCTCCAGGGGACGAACCGTCAGCTGCCCTCCGGGCAGGTTTCGGAGCGGAATCGCGACGTCCTGATCGAGACGGGTTCATTCCTCCGCGACGCAGAGGACGTGGGGGCCGTGGTCATCAGCGCGCGCGGAGGCAGGCCCGTGTACCTGCGCGATGTGGCGCGCGTCCTGGACGGACCTGAAGAGCCCTCCAGCTATGTGCGCTTCGCTGCGGGGCCGGCCGCGGGGACCAAGGGCGTCCAGGCCGCACCCCGGGCGACCTACCCGGCGGTGACCCTGTCGGCGGCGAAGCGGAAGGGCACCAATGCAACGGTGATCTCCCAGCGCGTGCTGGAGAAGGTGGAGTCTTTGAAGGGACGCGTGATCCCCAGCGGCGTGCAGCTGACGGTGACACGCAACTATGGCGAGACCGCCGCGGAGAAGTCGAACGAGCTCCTGTTCCACATGGCGCTGGCCACGGTGTCCGTGATTCTGTTGATCTGGCTGGCCCTGGGACTCCGCGAGTCCGGCGTGGTGGGTATCGCGATTCCGGTGACCCTGGGATTGACGCTGTTCGTGTTCTACCTCTACGGCTACACGCTCAATCGAATCACCCTGTTCGCCCTGATCTTTTCGATCGGGATCCTGGTGGACGATGCGATCGTGGTGGTCGAGAACATCGTTCGACACTATCGCATGCCGTCCAACCGCGACCGGTCGATGGCCGATGTGGCCGTCGAGGCCGTGGACGAGGTGGGGAATCCGACGATCCTGGCGACCTTCGCGGTGATCGCCGCCATACTGCCCATGGCGTTCGTGCGCGGCCTGATGGGTCCCTACATGCGCCCGATCCCGGTGGGGGCCTCCGCGGCGATGGTCTTCTCTCTGCTCGTGGCGTTCATCGTGACTCCCTGGGCCTCGCTGCGCCTGCTCCGGAACGTCGGGCACGGCGACGGAGGACACGAGGGGGAGGCAGAGGGGTGGACGACGCGGATCTACCGTCGGGCGATGGACCCGCTTATCACCTCAGGGAGGTCGCGGTCCATCTTCCTCGTGGTAACGGTCGGCCTTCTCGTGATGGCCATGGCTTTGGTGGGCATCAAGTTCGTCGTGGTGAAGATGCTGCCGTTCGACAACAAGAGCGAGTTCCAGGTGATGGTGAACATGCCCGAGGGCGCCACCCTGGAGACGACCGCCGCGGTGGCCCAGGAGCTGGGTGCACGCCTCGGAGAAGAGCCGGAGGTGACGGACTACCAGGTGTATGCGGGAACGTCCGGGCCGTACAACTTCAACGGTCTTGTGCGGCACTATTATCTGCGTCAGGGCCCCAATGTGGCCGACATCCAGGTCAACCTGCTGCCCCGCCACGATCGGGACGCGCAGAGCCACGACGTGGCCAAGCGGGTGCGGCCCTATCTCACGGAAATCGTCAGACGGTACGGGGCACGGATCGAGGTGGCGGAGGTGCCGCCGGGCCCCCCTGTGCTCCAGACGCTGGTCGCGGAGGTCTACGGGCCGGACTACGAGCGTCAGATCGAGGTGGCCCGCCAGATTCGCGACGTATTCGACGAGACCGACGGGGTGGTTGACGTGGACTGGTACGTGGAGGAGGAACAACCCAAGTACCGGTTCGTGGTGGACAAGGAAAAGGCCTCCTTGAATGGGATTTCCACCGAACAGGTCGCCCAGTCGCTGGCGATCGCCGTGGGGGGGATGACGGCGGGTCTGGCGCACGTCGTGGAGGAGGCCGAGGACCTGGAGATCGTCCTCCGGATGCCGGTCGAGGCCCGGTCGAGTGTGCAGGACCTGATGGAGGTGAAGGTCCCCACGCCCGTGGGCGCCCTGGTGCCCCTGGGGTCGTTGGTCCGAGTGGAAGAGACCGTAGGGGAGCGGAGCATCTATCACAAGAACCTGATGCCCGTGGTTTACGTGACCGCGGATGTGGGAGGGCGGTACGAGAGCCCCGTCTACGCGATCCTCAAGCTCGGGGACGCGATCGGAAAGCTCGACCTTCCGGAGGGTTACCGGATCGAGCAATTCACCGCGCACCAGCCCTTCCTGTCCGAGAATATCGCCATGAAGTGGGACGGGGAGTGGCATATCACCTACGAGGTGTTCCGCGATCTGGGTCTTGCATTCGCGGCGGTGCTCGTGCTGATCTACATCCTGGTGGTGTCCTGGTTCCAGTCGTTCCTGACCCCGCTGGTGATCATGTCCGCGATCCCCTTCTCCCTGGTGGGCATCATGCCCGCCCACGGGCTGATGG
>JASLMQ010000770.1 GCA_030746455.1 Candidatus Latescibacterota bacterium | reverse complement strand
CCGACCATGCCGTCGACCAGCGACACGCAGCCGTAGTAGTTGGAGCGCATCCGGCGGCACCCCATCTCCGTGCTCAGGTCGAAGCCATCGGAGTGCACCGCCTGCATCCAGAACTCGGCGCGGATGCGGTTGAACAGCGAGTGACCCTCCGGGTGGGTGCGGAAGGTACTGTCCACCGCGAGCGTCTCAGGGTCGTACAGGTGGTTGAAGGGGCCGGTGAAGGGGGGATGCGGCTCCTTCGAGCTGACGTAGAGCACGAAGGGCCGCTGCGCGTTACGCTCGATGTATCCGGCTGCCTGCTCGCCGAGGTAGGTGGCCATCTGGTACTCCAGGGGCAGGTCGGCCCTGAGATCGGCCGAGAAGATCCTCCTTCCGGGGGGACCCGAATCGGGCTCGAACCCGTTCTCCACGAGCCAGTGGTGGTAGGGCGAGAGCTGCCCGAGGCGCTCCTGCCGGGTGTACTGCGCGTGCCAGTGGTCGAAGCAGCCGACCCATTCGTCGAACCCGTGTTGGGGGAAGATCTCATCACCCAGATGCCACTTGCCGATGTAGCCCCTCTGGTAGTCGCCGGGAACCATCTCCGCGATCGTGGGCGCATCGGTCGGCAGGATGTGGTTGTTCACCGGCATGTCCGCGTCGATCGGGTATACGCCGCACATAATGGAAGCCCGAGCTGGACAGCAGACCGGCTGGGTCACGTAGCAATTGTCGAACACGAAGCTCTCGTCCGCCAGCCCGTTCAGGTGCGGCACCTGGATCCAGTCATTGCCGTAGCATGCCATGGTGTCCCGCCGCTGCCTGTCAGGAAGGATGAATACGAGGTTGGGACGTTCAGGCGCTTCTCCCATCGGATTCCTCTCCCTCTGATGTAGGGATCCGGCTGATGCCGTACCCGCACAGCTATCGGTTCTCGACGGTCCAGAGCTGATCGTCGGTGTACCCGTGGGACCTCAACAGGGCGAAAGATTGCTCGTTGTTCCCGAACCATCTGGCGGAACCGTCGTGCCAGAAGACGTTGTGCGCATCGGATCCGGGCGCAAGCCTGACGCCGTTGCGCACAAGCTGATCGGTGAAATGGTCGAAGCTCTTCCGCTCGACCTCCAGCTTCTCCTCATCGAGGCCCATTTCTCTCAGCCAGGACCTGCACATCAGGACGGAGGGATAGTCGACGACCTTGTCGTACGTTACGATCGTCTTCATCACGTCGGCATAGACATCGGCGGGGACCTCCGCCTGGATCTCATACAGACTGCGCCCGTAGACGATCTGCGGGTGCATGAGCATGGTCACAGCGGGAATCCGGCAGACGGCCTCGATCATGGCGACCGTGTCGTCAACTCGATCCGGAAGCAGCTGCTCCGATCCCGGAGCACCGTAGTGCGAGATCGCCACGGATACATAGTCCAGAATCTCCTCGGCCTGGTCGATGTCGCACGAGAGGTCGCCCCTGGAGTTTAGCGCATCGATCTCCGCCGATACGAACACCTTCACGCGATGATGCGGCTGCAGCCGTTCCACCTCGTCTCGGATCCGTAGAAACTGATCCGGCGATGTGGTCGTCTTCCAGTGTTCGCTGTAGCCCACGTGGGACAGACCCAGGGCATCGGCCTCGGCGAACAGCCTCTCGATCGTGAATCCCTCGGCCTGTTTCTCCCCGCTCAGCTCCGTATGAACGTGGAAATCGCACCGCTCGAACGTCGTCACTCCCATCGCTGTTCCTGCGGTTCCTTTCGCGTTGTTCGCGCTTTTCGTAGTTGCGCCTTCCGTCCCACTAGAGATTGGGTAGTCGCGGGAACGCATTGCGTGGCGGTATCCAGAACGTAGCCGCCACCTTCTCCTTGCCTTTCTTCGCCTCCTCGGCCTCGGCCAGGAGCTCTTCGCGCGTCTTGCGGAAGAGCGTAAACTGGGACTCCTGGGTGGCTCGCGCCTCCTGGGCCTTGTATGCCGTGTCGGTCACGTCGATCTCGACCCTGGGAAGGCTCTGGGGATCCCGAACGCCTTTGTAGTAGAAGATGTACGTCGGCTGCCAGGGCTCGCCCAGGGCCACGGCAACAGGTTGTCCGGCCTGCCAGAAGGCGTGCATCGAGAGCTCGCTCGTGGTGGTATGGTCGATATGATTGTCGTCCGGGCCGTGCGTGAAGATCACCTCAGGGCGGGCATCCCGAATGATGCGCATACACTCCTGGAGGCACTCCTTCCGCACGCTCAGCGCGCCCTGGGTGTCGTAATCCATGTAGTAGCGCTTGGCGATCCCGAGCACCTCGTCGCACGCCTCCGCCTCGCGGCGCCGCATCTCCACGATGCTGTCCTTCATCTCGATCCGCGGATATCCCTCTGATCCGTTAGTCGTATTCACCACGTAGACCTCTCGGCCCGCCTGGACGTACTTCCAGATCGCGGCGGCCATGGTCAGCTCGTCGTCCGCGTGCGCGGCGAATACCATGATCCGCTTGTAGTCGGCCAGCATGGATTCCCTCCTTGTTAGCTTGGGTTCTCCATTGGATACGAAGTAACAGAACCGTACAAATGTGCAGCCTTCCCCGGTGCGGTCGATACAGGCCCGCGGCTTCCGCGCTCTACGATACGGAATCATCCGCGCGGGCACAACAGAGACGGCAGAGGAGGGCCTGCGGCCTTGGCTATGCCCGGACCCAGGATTACCTCGGCGACCTCGGCAGCCGCGATCGGCAGTCCGGTGGGGAGAAGCCACACACGCTACAGGCGGTGCACCATGTGCCCGAGGTCGGGAAACCAGATCAGGTCGATGAGGAGGGACAGGACCACGCCCATCACGTAGCCGACGAGCAGGCCCAGGAAAAGCGGCCGGGACCTCTGGTAGGCCCTCGCGCCGCCGACCTTCACCGCGATGAACTTGGTCAGCCAGGCGGCGAAGATGGTGAGGCTTGTGCGGCGGGCGAGGAAAGAGCCCGAGATAGCCAGCCCCGCGGGATGGAGCGGCCACCAGGGAAAGCGACGTCTGAGGAGGATGAGAGCCACGGTGGCCAGGGCGCCGAGCCCGAAGAATGCGAACTGGTCGGGGTGCTCGATAAAAATGGGGGCCTGGGTTTCCTGGGCCAGAAAGGCCCTGACATAGCTGGCGGTGCGGTCGTAGTGGGCGTGGCCCGAACGGATGGCGACCCAGCCCGTGAAGTTGAGTGCGCCGTGGCGGTAGCCGAGCTGAAGCGTGCGCAGCACACAGGTCGCAACGCTGACCGCGAAGGCCAGGGCGATGGCCGCGAAAAGCCGGCGTCGGTTCGCTGTCACTCCCTCGGCCAAGCGTCCCGCCTGGCTGAGAGCCGGGAAGAACGACCCCTTGAAGTTGGACAACAGCACGGCGGAGGTCCGAGCGGCCACACGGGTGCTGGGGCTGATGGACGCGCCGTCGAGGAAGGGCTTGATGAGCCCCCAACCGCCCCAGACGGGGGCGTTGACGTATGGAAGTCCGGTGTCGGAGAGAATCCGCGACAACCCCAGATAGGTGAAGATCCCTCCGAAGACGAGCAACACGGCCTGCAACGGATCAAACCCGATCCGGACCACCCAGAACCAGATGTAGACGATGCCGATTGCCGATCCCAGAACGGCCGTTCGATAGGAGATCGGTTCGCTCGAGTCCTGGACGGAATCATCCCGCCAAAGCGCCCTGCGGTACACGTCACGTAGATGGTGCCGCGCCACCCAGACGGTGGACACCACGAGCATGGCAAAGGCCCCCCGGGTCTGCCAGGAGGTGACCCCCGAGTAGTACCAGGGCGACGTGGCGGAGAATCCGATCCTGTTGAGCAGGCCCCCTTCGAGGATAAAGAACACGTCGAAGAACCAGATGCTGAACAGCACTTCGACGGTCGCGAAATACGAGAAGCAGATGGTGAAGGTATCCAGGATGCCGTAGATCGGCGGGAAGTGCCGGTTGATCTCGATCCACGTACCCCCCTGCCAGGCCCTGCTCCCCTGCACATAGATGGGGAACTGAGGGAAGCTGGGGATGAAGTAATTGACACAGTTCCACGCGAGCATGGAGAAGACGACCGTGAAGCCGACCCAGAAGAGCGTACTCCGCGTGAAGGCGGGGAGAAGGCCCTTCCCGTCGCCGGGGTTGGCGGCCATCTCGGTCAACGGCGCCATGGCGGGATAGGCCATTCGCTCGTTGTGGATCCACTGCTTGCGGAAGATCACGGTGATGCAGGCGTAGACCGTGAACGCGGCGGCGGTCAGCCCACCCCACCACAGCAACGGCAGCATCCAGTGCCCCCAGGGCACCGCCGCGCCATCGGGCAACCCCTCCCAGAAGAAGGTGACAGCCTGTTCTTCGTTCCCTGGGAAGAGCCATTCGGCGATGTAGGGATGGATGTACTTGCTCCACTCGTTCTCACCGGAGGCGAAGTAGTAGGGCGCTCCCATGTAGGTGAGGAGATATCCGGAGTAGCCGTAGAACAGAACCGACGCACCCACGATGCCCATGGCCAGGATGGTGTGCCACTCCGACGACGACAGCGCTCTGCCGGTCAGCCGGGCCGCAATCGCGCCGGCGAAGAACATCAACACCGCCCCGATCAGCATGACCATGGGCACGTGGCTGTAGGCCATCATCGGACCGCGGGGCAACATGTACTTCACGTGGATGGCGAGGAGATCGAACCCGACAACCAGGAAGAGACCCAGGAGTACGGATCGAAGCGTGATGCGTTGCGCGAAGGATCCTACGCTCATCTGTCCCCCCTATTTGCGGTCCGACCCAGCCGGTAAGACGTCCCACCCCGGGCGACGAAGCTCGCACGGCCATCTGACAGGTCCGCATCCACCCGTTCCCCGACGCCCCCCTCTCCCTCACCTTCCACCACCGCCCAATCCCTGTCGATATCCGGCGCTCTGAGGGTGATCTGTACGCTGTCCTCCCCCCAGGACCGCAACAGATAGGATCCGTCCGTCCCCTCCAGATAGAGCGTAGTCGGTTGGGCGGCTTCCAGCGACCAGCTCCCGTGTGCAATGCGTGTTCCCTCTCCCAGACACAGGCAGCGCAGCGCTCCTGTCTTCAGGGAAACCGACACCGCGCCCACCGCGCCCTCCAGGATCAGGTCGGGGAAGGACTCGACCCCGGAGGTGGTAGACACCGCAACCCGATCGATCGTGTCATCCGTTTCCACGACCACGCCTGCCCCGCCATCGTGTGGATCAGGTGCCAGGGGGCGCACCGATCGCACGATCCGGCGACCGCGGTAGGGCTCCATCACGCTGGCGAACACCGTGGCCTTCCCCTTCCGGCGCGCGATCAGCAGCGGCTGAGGAAAGGGGCGAAGCCCTTCTCCCTCCGAGGAGATCACCTCGGTTCCCGGGGCACCAAGCATCGTCAGCCTCAGTGCGCGAGGACCTTCGTCGCGAATCCGCACGGAGACGTCGTCGAACCAGACCATGGCCCCCGGCGCGTTGCGAACGCCGATCCGGACCATTTCCCGGTGGTCGACCGTCGCCACGTATATGCCGCTGATCTTCATCCAGCCCTTCGCCGTCGGTTCCACCTGTGTGGGCGCGCTGCAGACCAGCCGGTCTCCGACCCAGATTCCAACCTCGCTCTCGGGCGGCAACACATCCTGTGTCCAGACAAAGCCCTCCACGAGATACCTCACACCGGCAACGAATGCAGCGGGGTTGTAGGTCGCGATCACGTGGACGGAATCCGCTGGTCCCTCAGGCATGGCGATGCGCAGGCTCTGCGCGCCGGTCCGTTGTACCTCCGGGTCCACAACGACCCACGGTCTCCAGCGAGGCTCAGGAATCCGCCAGCCGATGGCCTGCCACGCCGGCCCGGTGTGCAGCTCGAACGAGGCGTTCCACACGCGGTTCATCTCCCGGAGGTCCCACTCGGCATGCCAGCTTTCCGCCACGGTACTTCGGCTCGGGGATGTGATGTACTGGTATCCGTCCCGGATGCCCAGGGTTCCGAGACGTGCCTGCAGGAGGGTGCTCACCTCCAGCTTGCCGAAGTTGCGATAGACCCAATCGTACCGGTGCTCCTGGTCGCTCTCAGCCGAGAAGAGGTCGACGACGTAGCCCTCGCCCAGGGCGAGCGTCCGTCTCATCCGGACCCCCGGATTGGCCTGGTCGTCCCGCGCATCGACCACTTGCAGTCGTCCCCCCGGAATCCACGCGACCAGTTCCCGGTCCGCGGTGGGGAACTGGGTCTTTTCGTCCACCACCACGGTGTTGTGACCCAGGGTCTGGCACTCATACATGAAGGTTTCGGGCCACCAGTAACCCGTGGTGCCGTCCGGCGACAGCACGTGGTCGAGCGCATACAGGCCCATGTTGAGCTTGTCCGGGTTCCCGTGGCTTCCGAACGCGCCGTAGTCGAAGAACAGGCAGACCGCGTCTCTACCCCGACCGGACCGCAACATGGCGTGCCCTACCTGCGGATAGAGCGCGCTGGTCCGTTCGGGCGGCTTCCCCGAAGGGAAGTTGGCCCAGTCGATCCCCGCCAGGAGATACAGGTCCGCCGCAAGTCCACCGGGAGCGGGCCAGTTGTCGATCTGGAAGCCCTCCGAGATGACCCACACATAGCGTGGGTCGCCCGTCCGGAGCCACGGCTTGATATAGCGCCTGGCCTTGTCGCGTCCCAGCAGCGTGGCTTCGCTGTACGGGCAGTGACCGTCCGCCGGCAGGCTGTGGTCCGGAAACGCGTATTCCAGGGGCGCGTCCAGAAGCCGGCGGAGTCGGGCGTGCGAAAACAGGTCGATCCCGGCGTGGTGGGCCGCCTCCGCCACGGACAGGTAGCCGCAGTTCCAGCGCAGGGGAGCGCCCAGGGCCATGTACCCATAGCTGACCCCCTCGGACCAGATACCGTCGTCGCCGATGCCTGCCTGCAGGTGGTAGTTGAAACCGTACGGCCCGTTTAGGGCCCAGTCGATCAGGTCGCGGTCCTTCAGGCAAAAGGCGATCGCGGCCATCGCGCCCAGGCAGACCGCACCCCGGTTGTTTATTCGCATCACGTCGCCCTTGCGGGCCATCCCCTGGAAGCCCAGCCGCACCATCCGCTCGATCACCTCGCGGTCCGCATCGCTCAGCGCGGGGCTGTCGTGCACCAGGTCGTACGCGACAACCACGTCGAAGAGCGCGTACGCCGTCGTGTAGCCGTATCCCCCCCGGCACAGGTTGCCCTCGGGAAACGCCCCGGCATAGGCCAGCAGGCGCTCGCGCGCCGCCTCACCGAATTCCGCCCGCTTCGAGAGCTGGTAGGCCAGCCCGAGCACCTTCGACCGCGCGGCCTCGTCCTTCATGTAGTTGTAGCCTGGACCCACCTGCGTGAAATCGAGGTCGGGCAGGCGGAATGAGCCCTCGGCGAGGAGGCCCTCGGCCGAACCCAGGAGTCCCTCGTAGGCCTCCCGGGCCCAGGGCTCTGTTTCGATCGCTCGCCGGAGGTCCTCGATCTCCGCGGCGTCCAACAGCACGCAGGGATGGCCCGACTGAAACGCGAGCTCGGCGAGAGACGTCTTGGGGAACCGGTCCATCCAGTCCACGTCGCTCACCTGCAAGAACACATCGTCGAACCGGGCCCTGCCCTCCCAGTCCCGCCCCAGCAGGATCCGGATCCGAGCGTGCCGGTCTTCGGGCCACGAGCGAACGGTGTACGAGAGCCGATGCCACCTCCCCGGCGTGAGGACCTCGGTGTGGTAGGGGCTGGTGTGCGTGTCGAACACCACCGTCAGCCTGACCACCTTAAGGCTGGCCGGAAGATCCACCCACACCCAGAGACCCACCTCATACGTCGTGTTGGGCTCCACGGGAATCCCGTCCTGCCACCACGAGGCGTGCCGCCGCGCGTCAAGTTGCGTGTATACACAGTGGGCACCGCTTCGGGCATCGCCGCTGACGCCCCCACCCTCCGTCTCCGCCCCGTCGAACCGCCAGTGCAGCGGCAGCTCCCCATCGACCGACTCGAACCCGGGGTTCGAAACCAGGTTCCCGTCAGCCTCGGTCGACACGGAGCCAAGCGCCCCCAACAGCACACACAGCAACGCCCCGCAGCACGTCTCGACGACGCGGCGCACCCAGCCGCTGCCTCCTCTTCGCTTCGACGCCCCGCTCATGGCCTTGCCTCTACCACCTCCACCCGGTCGAACCAGACGTCCCCGCCCCCGACCTGGGCCTCCCGGGCCAGGAGCACGGATACCGAATGGATCGGTGGTGCGAAGGTGTTGGTGTGCGAGATCTCCTGCCATTCCGTCCCCACCTCGATGATCGGGGAAGCCGCTCCCTCATAGTCGTCCCCCCGCAGGGGATCGTGCCCGAAGAGATATAGGCGCACGCGCGTGGGGAAGATCGATTTGACGTAGCCGTCCCATCGGCTCGGGACGGGCTTGCCAGCGCGGACGTAGACCGAAACCCGGAAGGTCCTCCCACCGCCCCGCTCGACGATCCCTTGCTGAAGCCAGCCCGTCGAGCCGGTGATGGCGGCGTAGATGTGGCCCTGCGTGATTCTGCCGGACGACGCGCCGTCGTACGAGATCGACCCATCTTGCGTGCATTCTCCCGCGCCATAGGGCGTGCAAAGCCGGTAGGGCTGCCACGCATCGGGAATCCCGTCACCGTTCGCGTCCAGCTCGAAGCTCGGGTTGCGGACCAGGTTCTGAGATGGTGGTGGCGTCTCCGCTCCGCTCCCCCCGAGGCCACACAGAGCCACAAGGGCGGTCACAAACCACGCGTGCATCTTCATATCGAAGAACGCCTTTCGTAGTTCAAGGCTATGACGGATCAAGGCTATCGTCCGCTGCCCTCACCAGCGGTTACCTCCACGGCCAGCGCAGGGGACGGTGCGGACCGGTTGTCCCAGTTGTCTACCGCGACGACGCGATAGGTGTGGTTCCCGTGGGTGAAGTTCAGGTCGATGAAGGCCGGCCTGGTCGGACTG
>JASLMQ010000769.1 GCA_030746455.1 Candidatus Latescibacterota bacterium | reverse complement strand
GACCTTTTCGGATCTGCCCTCGCACGTCTTCTACTTCGTGCTCGATCCCGCGCTGATCCTGTTCGAGGGAGAGGCGCAGATCTGGGGCGAGGGAGGGGTCACGCTGCTCAACCGGATCCTCGATTTCTCCGAGCACCTGGGCGTCCAGCGGATCTATACCGCGGCGGCACAGGCGCTCTCGATCAGCCATCGGGAGCAGACCCGCGTGTTTGGGGCGGCGAACCAGCGATCCCTCAGGGATGATATGAAGGACTCCGGGGTCGAGATCCTCAAGGAGGGGCAGATCTCTGGCATGAACGGTTTGATGCTGGGATTCGCCGGCCTACGCGACATCGAGGCGGCCTGCCTGATGGCCACGATGCCCCTGTACGCGCAGATGATGCCCAATCCGAAGGCGTCCCGGGCCATCATCAGGACCTTCGAGGACCTGTTTGGGCTGAAAGTGGACATGGCCGAGATCGACGATGCCGTGGAGCAGATGAACGGCACGATGGCCGAGATCGAGGACAAGATCCGTGAGACCTTCGTGAGCATGGAATCCCACGAGGGTGATGAAGAGGACCTGGGAGAGGTCGACGAGGAGACGGTTCCCCAGGTGGTGATGGAGAAGATCGAGCGGCTGTTCGAGGAGGTCCAGAAGGAGGGTTCCAGGGAGAAGGCGACCCAGCTGAAGCAGGAGCTGGACCGGTGGAACCTCTATGGCCTGTACGAGGACCGCTTCCTGAGCCTGTTCCGCCACGGACGGGACACCGGAGTGTAGGGGCCGGTCACGCGGAGCTGTCCAACGGCTTGTAGCCTACGAGAGGATAAGGAGACCCAGTTGATGCGCAGCGTGGAGATCGATCTGTACAGCGACACGGCGACCCGACCGACGCAGGCAATGCGCGAGTTCATGTGTGCCGCCGAGGTGGGCGACGAGCAGAAAGGGGAAGACCCCAGTGTCAACCGGCTCCAGCAAATGGCGGCCGAGCTGCTGGGCAAGGAGGCCGCCCTCTTCGTCCCGTCGGGCACTATGTGCAACCAGATCGCATTCGCCGTCCATTGCCGGCAGGGGGACGTTATCCTGCTGGACCGCTCGGCTCATCCGCTGCATTCGGAGGGCGGGGGGGCCTCGGTTCTCGCCGGGGCGACCCCCTACCCGATCGACGGGGTAAAGGGGCAGTTCACGGCCAAACAGATGGTGGAAGAAATGCCGCCGGCGGACCGCTACTGGCCGGGCGTCACGCTGGTGTCTGTGGAGCAGACCACCAACCGGCCAGGGGGGTACATCTGGCCGTTGGAACAGATACGCGAGGTGTGCGAAGTGGCCCACAGCCGCGGCGCGAGGACCCACATGGACGGGGCCCGGTTGCTGAACGCGTCGGTGGCCGCCGGGATCCCTGCGGGTGAATACGCGAAGACGTTCGAATCGGTGTGGATCGATTTGAGCAAAGGGCTTGGGGCCCCGGTGGGGGCCGTGATCGCGAGCACGGCGGAGTTCGTCGAGGCGGCCTGGCTGTGGAAGCAGCGCATCGGCGGGGCGATGCGGCAGGCGGGCATCATCGCCGCTGCGGGTATCTACGCGCTGGAGCACAACGTGGATCGGCTGGCCGAGGACCACCGCAATGCCAAGAGGTTGGCCAGCGGCATCACCGGCACTCCAGGGCT
>JASLMQ010000768.1 GCA_030746455.1 Candidatus Latescibacterota bacterium | reverse complement strand
CTGGGCTCGTACCCGCTCTGGTCGCTCACGGCCTGCGCATCGGGCACATAGCCCACGCAACCATCTGCCAGCTCAACCACCATGGTCGGCTCGAAGGGCGATTGGGCCTTGATATCGAGCCCGAACTGGCAGAAATACTCCGCCGGCGTCGACACGACCGCGGCCGGCCCGACCCGGATCATCTGAACCTCGGCGGGGACCTCCGGCTCCTGCCGGTTCATCCCGTCGAGCAGCACCAGCTCGCGCGCCCACACCTCCTCGCTCGTCCAGGTCTCACCCTTCTGCGCATCGACGGTCCGCTGCGCCCCTTCCACATCCTCGCCCGACAGGTCCCGTGCGCGTAGATTCAGCACCGTGCTTCGGCAGGCCAGGGCCACGTCCTCGACGTCGCCCTCGGGAACGGTCAGCACCTTGAGGGCCTCCGCGGCAACGGCTGTCCCCACCTGGCGTCCACGTGCCTCCCCGAACTCGCTGCCCCGCTCCGATTGGTTGTCCACTTGGGTGACGTCGCCGCACGCGCCATTGCCGAAAACGACAACGGCCTCGGGTGCGTCCAGCCCGTGGAGGATGAGCCGGCGCATGTAGTAGGGGAAGTCGGCGGAGAACCCGCTCCCGCCCACGCCCAGGGTGCAGTGGCACGTGTAGTTGACGAACGCGCCCAGGAAGCGCTCACCCTCCGCCTCGAAGGCCCCGATCACGCCGACGGCAGGATCGATCGGGCCCGCCGGGCGGACGATGTCGGCGTTTCCCTTCCCTGGATGGGTCAGTTCGTTCCCGTCCTTCATCACGAACCGGCGGTTGAAGGCCACACCATCCTCGCTTCCGCTGCCGATGATCAGACGGGACGGCTCGCGCCGCTCCCACGCCTCTGTCACGGCCCGCGCGATGCGATCGGCCACCATCTGGCAGTAATCAGGATCCGACTCGCTCATAAAGCAGTCGGCAATTGGGCCGCCGTTGTGCGTGTGGCTGGCGCCCACCATCACGTGCGCGGGAGGAATCCCGGTCCGGTTCCCGATCTGCTCGCGCGCGCTCAGGACGACGGAACGCTTGACCGACAGGGCGTCGATCCCCACGATCGCCACCGGCGACTGCCCGTCGTCCAGGACCATGGCCGTGGCGAAGAGGTCGTCGTGCACGGACTGGGCGAACCGCTTCTGGATCCCACCGGGCATTTCCTGTCCGATCTCCGGCGTGATCACCGCCTCAGCAAAGCCTGCCTTGATCATATCGATCTCTCCTGGAGGTAGAGGGATATCTGAGCCGCTTTTCTATGCGCCGTTTGAGGGCACCACCGGCAGGATCAGGTGTGAAGGCCGATGCGTATCGTGATAGACCGTCTGGTCCGCGCGGACGAACTCGGCATCGCGCGCGTTGTCTCCCCCCGTATTCAGATTCCGGCCGAGACGGGGGAAGTTGCTGCTGCTGATCGCCAGGGCAATACGGTGCCCGGGCTGGAATTCGTTGCTGGTGTGCCACAGGTCGATCTCGTACCGGACCGGCTCGCCCGGCGTCAACAGCTCGGGACGGTCCATCCTGTTTCTGTAGCGCGCCCGGACGACGCCGTCGGAGAGCAGGCGAGCGTCTCCGTCGGGAGCCACGTCCATCAGCTTGGCCGTGAAATCCGTGTCTACGGCGGACGAGGAGGCATAGAGCACCATCCTCAGCATCCCCGTCACTTCCAGGGGGGCGTCGAGAGGGTCGCTGTAGTACGTCAGGACGTCGGGGCGGTACAGCGTGATCCGCTGGTCCCGCGGTCCTCGCCGCATGGGGAGCACCCGGGCCGGCCCGGAGTTGGCGCCGCCCCAGGTGGGCACCGGGTTGGCGGGGTCGTAGGTGAACCGGTCCGGCGGCTCGTCACCCGGCTTCGCTGTGGAGAGGCCGCCGCGGATCCATCCGCCGCAGACGTTGCCTTCGCTGTGCAAGTAGAACGGCGCATCCACAGCGCGCTCGAGCGGCCAGGTGTCTTCGTCCCGCCACGCGTTCCGCCCCATCACGAAGATGCGGACAGGCGGTGGGGGAGCGACCGACGAATCCTCCTTGAGGTGTCGCGCGAAGAAGTCGAGCTCGGCGGCGTGGTGGTCCCGCTTCGCCTCGTCGCCGAAGTCGTAGTCGGGAATGACTCCCGGGTCGCAACTGTGATCCCAGGGACCGATCACCAGGTGCGTGTTCCGTTTCTGCTCCTCG
>JASLMQ010000767.1 GCA_030746455.1 Candidatus Latescibacterota bacterium | reverse complement strand
ACTGCGACAGACAGGATGCGGGAAGGTCCAGACTTCAGCTCACAGGCGGTGGGGTGATAGATCCAGGCCTGAACGCCAGGCGGAACCGGGATTCCCAGGCGCTTCGCGCCACTCGCACCCCCCGATTTCGTCGGATTGAGGATAATTGCTATGAGATGTGGTAGCCGGTCGCCACAGGAAGTGATCGACGCGATCCGTCGTCCCGGGTGGTGTGTCGACTCCGATAGGGGTCGGGTCTACTGGGAGCTTGTCTGCGCGGCGATTCGGAACGACGTGGAGGCCATAGGGGAGCACCTGGGCAGGGACCCAGATTGCGCGCGGCTCGAGTTCTGGTACACACCAGCGATCCACTTCGCGGTGCGAGAGGGGAACCTGGAGGCGACGCGATTGCTCTGGGAGGCGCACGCGCACGAGGATGTGACCTCGCACATCTGCACGGCGGACGACCGGGGGCACTCTGAGGTGGCCGACTACCTGCGTGACGCCGTCGGGGCTGTCGAGGCGGCCGACCTGCGTTTGCACGAAGCGGCGGAGGGGACCGACCCCCGGGAGGTCGAGCGACTGTTGGAGGAATCTCCGGCTCTTGCCGAAGCGCGAGATCCCGGCGGGCGGACGGCTCTGCATCAGGCCGTGATCGCCGGGAATCGAGCCGTCGTCGATGCGCTGCTCGGAGACGGGCTCGAGGTCGACGCAGTGGACCACTTGGGCTTCCGGCCGGCTCACTACGCGTGCTGGGACGGCACCTACTGGAGGGCTGCGAAGAACGGCGATGGCCTGCTCTCCGTGTTGCTCGATGCCGGGGCGTCGGACAGCCCGACGCTTGCGGCTTACCGGGGAGATCTGGGGACCCTACGGAATTTCGTCGAGGCGGATCCCGCTGCGGCCAACGATGGAGATACCTCGCAGAAGCGTCCGGTGTCCGCCGCCGTCGAAGGGGACCATCGCGAGGTCGTGCGCTATCTCCTGGACCAAGGGGCTGATCCAAAGCTTCCTGAAGGGCGCGACTGTCCCTACGGTTCTGCGTTGATGACGGCGACGCTGAAGGAGGACCTCGAGCTTGTGGCGTGGCTTCTGGACGCGGGAGCGGATCCGAACGGGGGCATCGACTCCTCCGGGACCCCGACGACCCGTGCCGGCTCCGATGCGATGCGAGGATTGCTCTACGCCCACGGCGGACGACCTATGCCGGCGTGGGGATATGCGCAACAAGGAGAGCTGGATACGCTGGCATCGATCCTCCGGTACTGCGACGATCCGTTCTCAGACGAGGACTCCGAATATCTGACGACCCCGTACACCGCGGTCGTTAGCGGTTGTGCTCGACAGCGCGACAAAGGGGAGAGTACCGACGCCCACGAGGCCTTGCTGCAGATGTTCCTCAGGCGGGGGCACCCTATGCCGACGGTGCTGACCGAGTGCAAGAGCTACCTGTATCACGTTCCCAAGATGACCCGGCAGCTGCTGGAGCACGGGCTGGATCCGAACCTGCCCGATTGGCTGGGGCACACGCCGCTTCACGACCTGTGCGGTCTGCGGCGCCGGCACGTCGATGCTCCCGACGAGCTGATACGGCTCTTCCTGGAATACGGCGCCGATATCGACGCGGTGGACGAGGACGATCGGTCGACGCCTTTGGGAATCGCAGCCAGGGAGGGGAGCCCAGAACTCGTAGAGCTTCTTCTGGAGAACGGAGCCGACCCGAACGGGTGCGGGGAGGACTGGGCGAGGCCCCTTGTGTGGGCTGAGCGCCGAGGGCACCAGGGGATTGCGGAGACGCTACGCGCGCGTGGGGGGTCATAGCGGCTGAAGCTATTCTACGTCTGGGACCGGTCCCCAATGACCTCGTGGACCTCCCAGTTCTCATCGACCCAGAGTCCGATCATCGGGAGCGAAGGATAAGTCTGACGAAGGAGATCGATCGACTGCTGGACCTGGGAGATCTGGTCTTCCTTTGGTGATGGGTTGCCGGCGCAGCCGTGGTGTCCGACAACGGCGATGCCCACGGATTCATGGTTCTCCACTGAGATGGCTAGCCTCTTGAAGACCGACTGAACCGAGCTGGAGTCCTTCTGCTCGGTTAAGATCAGATTCGGTCCGGGCTCTGTGATGGTGTCGACATACTCGGCGCCGAAGCGGTCCTGGAGATACTTGATCACGGGTAGCTGAACCCGTCCATCCATGCAGTTGATGGCCGTACAGAATCCCATTTCCCCTCCTCCTGGCATCTGCGTTTCGCGTCTTCTCCTGCTCTAGGCCGACGCTGTCTGTCGACACGTCCGACCGCCTGTCCTCTGTCGTTCCCACTTGAAGCGCAGTTCTGCAACGTAGCTTGCTGCTCCTTCCCCTCGATACCTGCCTGCGCCTGAGAGACAAGGCTACGGCAGGCAGGCACCCGCCTTCGCTGCAGGGCAGCTTCCACCTCCGCCCGGAGGGCTTCGGTGGACAGGTCGGCGGGCACTC
>JASLMQ010000766.1 GCA_030746455.1 Candidatus Latescibacterota bacterium | reverse complement strand
ATCTACGAAGACAACACCGGCTACGGGGACTATGGCTGTTTCGGCTCCACGGTCCACAGGACGCCGCATACGGACCGGATGTGTGCCGAAGGCATGAAGTTCACTGATTTCTACAGCACCAGCGGCGTCTGCACACCCTCCCGTGCAAGCATCATGACCGGCTGCTATCCCCGGCGGGTCAACATGCACGTGAGCGACAAGGGGGGAGCCGTGCTGCAGCCCGTGGCGAAGAAGGGCCTGAACCCGGACGAGATCACGGTGGCAAGGCTACTGAAGGACCAGGGCTATGCGACCGCGTGCATCGGCAAATGGCACCTGGGTGACCAGGCCCCGTTCCTGCCCACCCGCCACGGGTTCGACCTCTACCTGGGCATCCCGTACAGCGACGACATGACCGCCCGAGAGCAGAACCCCGAGTGGCCGCCGCTGCCGTTGATGCGGGATGAGGAGGTCATCGACGCACCGGTCGACCGCGACTATCTGACCAGACGGTACACCGAGGAAGCGGTTCGGTTCATCAAGGAACACAAGGACGAGCCGTTCTTCGTCTACGTTCCCCTGGCCATGCCCGGTAGCACCAAGCGCCCGTACGCCAGTCCCGACTTCCAGGGCAAGTCCGCCAACGGGCCCTACGGGGACAGCATCGAGGAGATGGACTGGTGCGTCGGTCAGATCCTGGACACGCTCGACGAGCTGGGGCTGGACGATAACACCCTCGTGGTGAAGGCTTCTGACAACGGGGCGGTCCGACACGACCCGATGCAGGGGAGCAACCTGCCGCTGAAGGGTTGGGGCTACGACACCAGCGAGGGCGGCCAGCGGGTGCCGTGCATCATGCGCTGGCCGGGCCGCATCCCGCCCGGCAGTGTCTGCGGCGAGATCGCCACGACGATGGACATCCTGCCCACGCTTGCGCGTCTTGCGGGTGCCGAGCCGCCACGCGACCGGATCATCGACGGCCAGGACCTCAGCCCGATTCTGGCTGGTGATACCGGTGCCGGATCGGGTTACGACGAGGCAGGTTTCTTCTACTACATGATGGACCAGCTTCAGGCCGTCCGGTCCGGCCCCTGGAAGCTCTACCTGCCTATCGAGAAGCGGGCAAGGGGTCGTCAGAGAGAGAGCCAGACCGTGGTGGCCGAGCTCTACGACCTCCGCGAGGACATTGGCGAGACCGAGGAGAGGTCCGATCAGCACCCGGATGTCGTTGCACGCCTGATGGCCCTCGCCGACAGGGCGCGGGAAGACCTGGGTGACCTGGATCGCGAAGGCAGCGGCCAGCGCCCTTGCGGGTGGGTAGACAATCCAGTCGCGCAGGTGATGTGAAGTCCGAGTCGTTGGCCACTCGGCGGGCGGATGAGAGCGCACTTGGGGAGGACAGAATGACGGTCGCTGCCAGAAGCGAGGAGACAGCTCCCGGGCCTGTCCAGCAGGGAAGAGCAAGGAGAGCGGGTAGAGGAGGCATTCGGATCCGCATGTCTGAGGACGACCCAATCATCCGCTTTGCGGGAGAGGAGCTGGAGCGGGCCCTGCGGGAGATGAGCGGGGCAACAGCCCTCCTCGTGGCGGGAGGCGGTCCCGAGATGGAACCGGAGACGCTGCTACTGACGTGCGGTGGGAGCGCCGACCTTCCCGCGGTGCGCGACCCCGCGCTCGACGACGCCATCGCGATCGACGTCCGGAGCCGGCGCGGAACCATCGCAGGCGCGAACGCCCGCGCGGTGCTGATCGCGGTCTACCGTTACCTCACGGAGCTCGGATGTCGCTGGATCCGTCCGGGCACGGATGGCGAGCTGATCCCTGCTGTGGACGATCCCCTGAGTCGTGACGTCCAGGTGAGGGAAAAGCCGTCATACAGGCACAGGGGCCTGGCGATCGAGGGGGCCTGCAGCTGCGAGCACGTGACGGACCTGGTCGAGTGGCTACCCCGGGTGGGCATGAACACCTACTTCATGGAGTACTTTCACGGCTTCATCTTCTACAACAACTGGTACTCCGAGCGGCATAGGACGGAGAACCACGCGAAGCTGATGGACGGCCGACAGGCCGAGGAGTACGGCGAGCGCGCGATCGAGGAGATCAAGAGGCGCGGTCTGCTGTTCCACAGGGCAGGCCACGGCTGGACCTGCCTGCCCCTCGGCATTCCGCCCGAACTGTGGGACGAGACGATCGAGCGTGACTTCGGAGAGAAGGCGCAGTACATCGCGCTCTACGAGGGGAAGCGGGACCTCTACCTGGGCATTCCGCGACGCACGAACCTCTGCTACTCGGACCCCAAAGTGCGCGAGATGGTTGTCGAAGAGGTGGTCAAGTACGCGGCCGTCCATCCCGAGGTCGACTACCTGCACTTCTGGCTGGCCGACGGGAGCAACCACTACTGCGAGTGCGAGGTCTGCCGGGACACCCGCCCCTCGGATTTCTTCTTGATGATGCTGAACGAGCTGGACGTGGCCCTGTCCAGGGAGGACCTCCCCAACCGCATCGTGTTCCTCATCTACTTGGACCTCCTGTGGCCGCCGGAGAAGGAGACGATCCACAACCCCGACCGCTTCGTGATGATGTTTGCGCCCCTGCACCGGCCCTACTTCGCCCGCTTCGATCCGGAGGAGTCCAAGCTGCCGGTACCGCCGTTCGTCCTGAACCGGCTGGACCTCACACAGGGCCAGAACGTGAATCACCTGGCCGGATGGCAGAAGGTCTTCGACGGCGACAGCTTCGTGTTCGACTACCGCTTTATGTGGGGGCAGTACGACGACCCCGGAACCATGGCGATTGGGGAGGTGCTGGCCGACGATACCCCGCTCCTGGCGGAGATCGGATTGAACGGGATGATCAGCGATCAGACCCAGCGGGTCTTCATGCCGTCCGGACTGCCGATGGCGGTGTTGGCGCAGGAGCTCTGGAACAGGGACCTGGATTTCGAGGCGTGCGCCGATGACTACTTCACGTCGGCCTTCGGCCCGGACGGTCCAAAGTGTCGGGTCTACCTCGAGGAGATCTCCGAGGGCTTCAGTACGCAATGGCTGTCGACATACGTCCCGGACGGAGACGCCCCCGTGCCCGCCGGACTCGTTCCGGGTCTGCAGGAGGTCCGGAGGCAGATCGACGCGTTCAGACCGGTTATCGAACGGAACCGCGGTCTGAGCAACCGCGTGCAGGCGCGCTCGTGGGAGTACCTCGGGTATCACGCGGACCTGTGCCTGGCTCTCTCGCGTTCGATCGAGGCGGAGCTGACGGGGCAGGAGGAAGATGCAAGACCCCATTGGCAGGAGCTGGAGGCCATGGCCATCGAGCAGGAGGCGGATACGAACCCGGTCTTCGACACCTTCCTGTTCCTGTTGAGCATGCGGCGGAAGTTCCGGGGTCTGCAGCGGATCGGGATGGAGTGACCCAGGACCAAAGCGGCACCACAGAGAGCACCGGGCGCACAGAGAGAAGCGAGTATCAACACGAGAAACAACTGGACTCAGTAGGAGAGGCCGAGCCGGGAAGGCTGGGGAATGACAACGCAGGATGTGATGGTCCCGATGCGGGATGGTGTGAGGCTGCACACGGGGTTCTGTCTGCCCGATGGTGGGGGTCCGTTCGCAACGGTGATGTTCCGGGCGACGCGAGCCGTCTCCCTGGGCTCGCCGTGGGCCCGTGTGTTCGTCGAGGCCGGGTATGCCTACGTGATGCAGAGCGTTCGGGGATTCGGGAAGTCTGAGGGAGACCCAAGGAAGGAGAAGGACCAAGCACCCGATGGCGTCGATACGCTGGAGTGGCTGGTCGCTCAGCCGTGGTGCAACGGTCTTGTCGGTACGGTCGGGGGATCAGAGCTTGGGGAATACCAGTTGCGAACGGCTTTTGAGGGGCACCCGGCGCACAGGGCGATGTGCCCATATGTGCCGAGCTACGGCAGCTCCAACCACCACTACGGCGGCGCGTTCATGTTCCCCAGGACCTTTATCCACAGCGCCCGGGGCAATATGGAGGACTACGCCCAGCACGACTGGATGCCACACTTCTACACGCTTCCGGTCATCAAGATGCTCGAAGCATCGGGTCTGGAGACCACGAAAGAGGGCAGGCAGAGGTTCTACACAGATATCCCCCTGTTCTTCGACCATCCCGAAGACGCAGACTTCACCGACCCCGAGGACTTCGAGCCATTCAAGAAGCTCAACACCCCCAACCTGATGGTCACCGGCTGGTACGACCACTGCTCGGTTGCCGCCTTCGAGTTCTACCAGCACAGCATGGCGTATGGTTCGGACAGCCAGAAGCAGAACACACACCTCGTCGTTGGCCCCTGGGATCACGACATCGATCCGAAGAGCATCGCCGACTACGACTTCGGGGACGCGGCCGAGCGAGATCACAGGGCAGGCGAGATCGCGTTCTTCGATCGGCACTTGAGGGGAGACACGTCGGGCGATGCCCTGCCGCCCGTGCGCGTCTTCGTGATGGGAAGGAACGAGTGGCGGGATGAGGAGGCCTGGCCCCTGGATCGAGCGGTGGAGACGCATTTCTACATGCATAGCGAGAGAAGCGTGAGGGGGGCGTGGTCTCGAGGCGGCCTCTCGACGGTACCGCCGGAGGACGAGCCGCCGGACCGGTTCACCTATGACCCCGCGAATCCGGTGCCCTCTTGGGGCGGGGCGAACTGCGGTCCATCCAGAGCGCTGCCTATGAGGCGCGGCCCTCGCGACCAGCGGATCACGCTGTATCGAGACGATGTGCTGGTCTACTACAGCGAACCCATGGAGGAACCCCTGGAGGTCACGGGGCTGTTGAAGATGGTGCTTTTCGCCGCTTCATCCGCCAGGGACACCGACTTCACGGCGAAGCTGATGGACGTGGCCCCGAACGGGGACGCCCGCCTGCTTTCGGATGGTGTGATTCGGGCACGGTTCCGGAACGGGCTGCACCGTCCCGAGCTGTTGACACCGGGAGAGCCCGTTCGGTACGAGATCGACCTGTGGCACACCAGCAACGAGTTCCAGCCCGGCCACCGGATCGGCCTGGCCATCAGCAGCAGCAACTTCCCCCGCCTCCCCCGCAACCTGAACACAGGGGGCGACAACGCCCGCGACAGCGACACCATCTCGGCCGACCAGACGGTCTTTCACGACTCGGCGAGGCCCTCGCATCTGATCCTTCCCGTGATCAAGGGGTAAGCCGATATGCCACGGAACGACAAGCGTCCGAACATCCTCTTCGTACTCACCGATCAACAGCGCGGTGACTGGTACGGCACGAACCCGGACGTGCCGGTTCGGACGCCCAGCATGGACGCCCTGGGCGAACGCGGTGTCCTGTTCACCAACGCCGTCTGTCCCTCGCCCCTCTGCGTACCCTCGCGCGCCTGCGTGGCCTCCGGCCTGGAGTACGAACGCTGCGGCGTGCCCTCCAACGATGCATACTGGCCGGACGGACGCCCCAGCTATCATCGCGCCCTGCGGGACCAGGCCGGGTACCACGTGATGGCCTGCGGCAAGTTCCACATCGGCAACAATCAATCGGGCAAACCGGCCGAGTTCCACTGGGGGCTCGACGGTCGTCGCCTGATGGATGAGTGGGGGCTGTCCGACTGCCTCTTCAACGCCGGCAAGAACCAGGCGACCATCCTGGTGCGCAACAATCCGGAGGGGACCCCGCAGGATGCCTACATGGCCTACCTGCACCAGCACGGTTGGATGGACGCGCACATCGAGGACTACGTGCGACGCAACACCGAAGGGGTGTGGACGGCCACCTTCCCCACCGAGCTGCCCGACGAGGTCTATTTCGACAGCTGGATCACGCGAAATGCCCTGGAGCTGCTTGACCGGGCCCCATCGGGCGATCCCTGGTACCTCGAGGTGGACCTCCAGAACCCGCACCACCCGTGGGACATCACCGAGGAGATGCACGCCCTATACCGAGATCCTCTTGTGGACTTCCCGCAGCCCACAGAACCAGACGAAGATGTCTCACCGGAGATCCACAACGAGGTCCGGCGCAACTACGCGGCGATGCTCGAGCACCTCGACGGATGTCTCGGCCGGCTCCTCGACCGGCTACGGGAGCGAGGCGATCTGGACAACACCTTGGTCCTCTTCAGCAGCGACCACGGCGAGATGCTGGGCGACTACGGCCAGTGGCAGAAAATCTCGCCGCTCCAGGCCTCCATCGGCGTTCCGCTTGCCATCGCGGGTCCGGGCGTGGCCCGCCTCCGGCTTTGCGATGCTCCGGTCACCACGGTGGACCTGCCGGCCACCTTCCTCGACCTCGCAGGCGCGTCGCCTATGGAGGACGTCGACAGCCGATCGATGGCGCGGTACCTGTCGGGAGAGACCGACACCCACCGGGACGTCGTCTATTCGGGACTGGGTTCGTGGCGTCTGGCCTTCGACGGCCGGTACAAGCTGGTACAGGGATACGATCCTGAAAGGCGGCGCGGCGGGGACGTCTGGGAGCCCTGGTCGGTCGATCCCTTGGAGGCGGCCCGGTTGCGGCAGGAGCGCCCGGCGATCCTCTATGACGTTCAGACGAGCGAAGGCCTGAACGTCGCTCGCCGCCACCCGGACATCGTTGACCGGCTGACCGATGCGCTGAACGATCTGGAGCGCGGCGAGTAGGAGGTCATCCAGCATGCGTAAGGAACAAGTCGGCACGGATCTCGGCTCGGCCACGGTCGCGCCGGACGCTCCTGTGACGGTGGAGACCCCTGGGCACTGGGATATCACGTACACGTGCGGCGCTCGTGCCCTGTCGGCCGGCGCCGCGCTTCGGTTCGAGATCCCTTACGGGTTCACGCCACCCCAGGCGTTGTATCGAACGTCCGTCGGCTACACCACCGTATCCTGCACCAACGCGGACGTGCGTGTCTCGCTGCACCACACCGATCCCGCGCAGGAGGGCGCGAGGAACTTCGGCGTGTGGGGTGTATACGTCTTCACGGTCATCGAGAGCGGCGAGCTGTGCCAGGGCGAGCAGATCACGCTCCACTACGGTCGAGGAGACCGGTCGGGACTCACCGCGGAGGGCGCGTCCGTCCGGTACTTCGAGGGAAGCGCCACCTTTGCGGTAGGCGTCGATCCCGACGGATCGCGTTCGGCGCCGCACGGAGGGTTCTTGCTGCCCGACGCACCGCCGCCGGTCCTCACCGTTGTCGGCGATGCCGCCGCGAAGCTGTTCGTTGTCGCCCCATCGGTCGTACGGTTGAGCGAACGATTCACGGTACGGGCCACCGTCCGCGATCGCGGCGACAACAACGCCTTGGGCTGGAGCGGCACGCTGTCGGCGACCGACGATTCTGGCAAGGTCCACAAGGCCGCCGCGCACTCCCCAACCGTCCCCCGGGTCGAGCTATCCGGCCTGAGCGTCTCTCGTCCGGGGGTATCCCGCATCCTGGTCACGGGATCGGGCCCTGATCTGTCGAACCAGTCGAATCCCGTCCTCTGCCGCGAGGCCAGCCCCGGATCATCGCGTCTGTTCTGGGGCGATCTGCACGTCATGACCGAGATCTCCGCCGGGCTCATGCGGCCCGCCTACGCCCTGCAGTACGCCCGGGACTTCGCACACCTCGACTTCTGCGCCATCACCGACGGCGACGACGCCGATGGGTACTACTCGGACGAAGAGTGGCTGGAAGCCCTGGACGCACTCAGCGACTTCCATGAGCCCGGGCGGTTCGTGGCCCTTCCCGCCTCGGAGTACCACGAGCGCAAGGTTGCCGGCGACAAGAACATCTACTTCCGGAGCGAGGACGAGGCGACGCTCCTGCGCTGGTCCGATCTGGATGGTGAACAGCCGTATGCCCTGTGGAACGCTCTGCGCGGCCGTCGGGCCCTTACGATCCCCCACCATCCCGTGTCCGGCAGCGCCGCCAACCGGGTCTGGGACCACGTCGACCCGGAGTTCGTGCGCCTCGTCGAGATCTACTCGATATGGGGCAACAGCGAAGGCGAGGGGTGTCCTCGCCCGAACTACTGGAGGAACAACTACGCTAACAGCGTCCGCAGCGCCCTGAACCGCGGGCACCGGCTCGGCATCATCGCGTCGGGAGACTCCCACAGCGGGCTGGCCGGCAACTGCAGCTGGATGCGGCTGCGCCGCGGCTACCGGAACGGCCTGGCAGCCGTCTTCGCGCAAGAGTTGACGCGCGAGGCCGTGTTCGATGCCCTGTACGACCGCCAATGCTACGGCACCACTGGTGCGCGGATCGTCCTGTTCATGTCGGTCAACGGTGCCGAAATGGGTCGTGAGCTCTCCGGCGACGAGCATCGACTCAGTCGCCAGATCGACATCGAGACCTACGGCACATCGCGGATCCGGGAGATCCTGATCGTCCGGAATGGCGAGGAGTGGAAACGCATCTCGTGCGGCGACGACGAGTACACCGGAACCATCGAAGATGCGTCTGAATTCGCCCGATCTGCAATCGACGACAAGGCAGGCGACCCGTTCATCTGGTACTACGTCCGCGTGCTCCAGGACGATGGCGAGATGGCCTGGAGCTCGCCGGTCTGGATCGCGTGAGGAGACGAGAGATGGCAACCGAACCGAAGCTTGGCGTCCAGCTCTACAGCGTCCGTGACCTCACCGGAGATGATGATTTCAAGGAGACCCTGACCGCCCTGGCGGACCTGGGTTACGAAGGCGTGGAGTTCGCGTGGAAGTATGGCGGAATGGCTCCAGACGAGCTGGCTTCGTTCCTGGACTCGATCGGGCTCGTCTGTTGCGGCCTGCACGTGCAGCTGGATGAGCTCCTGGACCCCGCGCACCAGGTCTACGACTACGCGCTGGCCTGCGGGAGTCCCTACATCACCACCAGCCTCTGCTCCCGGATCGACGAGTGGGGTCAGCTGATCCCACAGGTCGATCAGGCCGGCCGCATAGCCAATTCGAAAGGCCTCCAGTTCACCTACCACAACCACCATCAGGAGTTCGCCCGGATCGGTGGGAGGTATGCCCAGGACATCCTCAGGAACGAGACCGATTCGCAAGCGGTTCAGTTCGAGATCGACCTCGGCTGGGTCCGCAAGGGAGGTGAGGAGCCCATCTCCTACTGGCTCACGTATTCCGGGCGCGTGCCACAGATCCACCTCCGGGACTACGACACCGAAAAGGACCAGGTCTGTGACGTCGGCGACGGCTTCATCGACCTCGAGGAGATCGCGTCTCTAGCCGCCGAGAGCTACACCCACTGGCTTATCTACGAGCAAGACGCCTACCCCGATTCCTCCATGGCCAGCGCGAGGGCCTGCGCCGACCGCTGTCGCGCCGCTGGTCTGATCGCGTAGGCCCCGCAAAGCCAATCGGAGGGATGCATCGCATCGTTCGCAAAGGTGAGGAGAGCATACCAGAACACCCAGAGCCGACGCCAGGCCACCCAACGGTGTCAACCAGCCCACCACCCTTACGTGTTGGACAGCACGTTCGCAGGATGAACGGCCTGTTCAGTCCGGTCAGCCTGCTCTTTGGACAGGCGGGGGCCACAACTCCTTCCCATACCGCGACTTCGTCTATCATTCCTTGGCGGCAATCTTCGCGGCACAGGTTTTGTTTCAGATCGGGAGAAGTCCTGTCCACCTGTTCACGAAGGAGGCCGCCAATGAGAAGTCGCGAGTCTGGAATACCCGGAAGAACCATTCGAGTCTCTCCGGTAGAAGACGGCAGCATTTCCGTCCATCTTCCCTACGCAGTGGATCGCTTGGAGAAGATCAAGACAATCCCCGGTCGTAGATGGGACCCCGACAGGAAACGCTGGATATTGCCTCGGTCAGGTGGTATCCTTCAGCAACTGATTTCTATGTTCGGTGAAGAGCAGATCGAGGTCGACCCGGCTCTCCGTTCCTCCGAAACTTCCCCGACGGATCCAGGGTCAAATCACACGGGGATCCTCTTGGCAACGGCACAGGAACTGAGGCTACGGGGATATCGGGCCAAGACGAGGAAGTCCTACCTTGGGCACGCTGAGCGATTCCTACGGGCGTACGGGGGCGAGCCCGAGACCCTGGGTGAAGGGGAGGTCCGTCAGTTCGTCCACGATCTGCTCGAGAGGGGTGCTTCTCACAGCTACGTCAACCAGTGCGTGAGCGCCCTCAAGTTCTTCTTTTACAGAGTTCTGGACTACCCCGATCCCATCGAGAAGCTCCCCCGTCCCAAGAAGGAACGGAAGCTGCCCAATATCCTGAGCCGGGTGGAAGTCATGCGGATTCTGGACGCCGTTGAGAACCCGAAGCACAAAGCCATCCTGGTGCTGACCTATTCGGCAGGCCTGCGGCTGGGAGAGGTGGTACGACTTCGAGTTGAGGATATCGATTCAGATCGAGGTCTGATCCATATTCGGCAGGGCAAGAGACGCAAGGACCGCTACACGATGCTTTCCAGCCATGCTCTCGTAGTACTCCGAGCTTACGCTCGAGAGTACAGACCGCGGGACTGGCTCTTTCCTGGCGCGAGGCCCGGGCGGCATCTACACGAGCGATCCGTGCAGAAGGTGTTCGGCCTGGCCTACGAGAAGGCTGGGATCGAGAAGAGCGTGTCTGTGCATTCCCTGCGACACGCCTTTGCCACGCATCTGCTTGAGCGCGGTACCGATCTTCGCTACATTCAGGAACTCCTGGGACACAAGAGCTCGAAGACGACCGAGATCTACACCTGGGTCACGAAGAGAGACATAGGGCAGATCAAGAGCCCCCTGGACAGCCTGATGGAAGACCCACCTGACGAAGGTTCAGCCCAAACCGCTTCTCCCATAGCAGAACATGAGTGAACCAGGGCCGGCTACAGGGCCTTGAGTAGGCATCCCCGAAAGGCGGGAAACGAGGGATACGGACGAAATCCCCGTAGTGGTGTGCGAATCCCGTGAGTTAGGCGACATGCCCGCCCGAGGAACAGAAATGGCGGCGCATCCTGCGCCGCCTACTTGAACCGGGATCCTGTCGGGGGCCCTTTAGGTCAACCAGTTCTCGACGTGAAGTTCAGGGATTCTGCTGAAGTGGCCCTCATTGTTCGTTGCGACGCCGAGCCCCTGAGTAAGTGCGGATGCTGCAATCAAAATGTCCGCATCCCCGATGAGGTTGCCCTGGCGCCTCAGATCCGCGTAGAGGTCCGATGCCCTCTCCACGACATCCTGTGAAACGGAGATGACGCGGCTCCGTCGGCACAATTCCTCGAACCTCCCAATCTGGGTGGTGGCCTGCTTTGCCTTCAGTCCTCTCAAGATCTCGTACTGTGTGATGATGGAGAGGCTGAACTGCCGGTGTTCGGCCAGATACTGTCGTGCTCTGGAAAGGGCATTCTGGTCCCGACGGAGAATCGCCGACAGAATGTCGGTGTCCACGAGTACTGGTTGGGCCATCATGTGGTTCCATTGCCGAAGAAGTCTCGTCTGTCCAGAGCAATGGACTCGATTTCACCCACGTCCTCATCGGAAAGACCGTCCAAGACGGTCGTGGCAAGGGCGAGGATCTCCTCCGGGCTTCCATCCTCGGGGATATCGACCTCGAGCTTGACTTGCTTGCCTTGAGGGATCCCTGGAGCCTTCAATGGCCGAAAGACTCCATTCTCGAAGATTGCGTCGATTGTTGTCTTCACTGTGAGGGTCTCCGATTCTCAGAAGATGGGCTGGCTGATCGTCATTAATGTAATATAGGTGATTTGCTGACGTAACGGAAGGGATGGCATTCATGGCTCCAGGCTTGCCGTCCTGGCAAGCCTGGCGGGCGGGCACATCGGCTAACATTAAGTGGCGTATGCGGCCTCGCGGGTGTGGAAGTGGAGTGAAGGGGCGAGGCACGTCATGCGCCGTGTTGGACGAGACCGGTTCGTGGGGCTATTGGGCAGGGAATAGTGCGTGGGAGGAGCGGAGGCGGGTTTGCAGGGATGGTGAAGGCGATGATGGCTGGGTGTTCATGAGATTAGGTCGGGCGTTGGGAACGGTGGTTGCTCGGCAATGTAGGTTGTGGTGGCTTGGGTAGTCGTAGACATGGGCGGACTGGTCCCTTGGTGGATCGGTGGCTGAGTGTTGAGGGTAGAGGTCAGGCCTGGAGTGCGAGGGGTGACGAAGGCGGTGCGCGTAGCGGTTGGAGCCTGGCTTTGAGGATGAGGGTGCCCTGGTTACAGTACGGGCACGTGAAGGGATCGGTGCCGGTGAGGGCGCGGAGGAGTTCGTGCCAGGCCTGTGGCGTGACGGGTTCGGGGGCCGGGTGGATGCAGAGGAGAAGGCGCACCCGTGCGATACAGGCCCGACGGTTGCGATTGGCCAGGATGCCATAGTGCCGGATCTTGATGAAGCCGCTGGGTAGTACGTGCTGCAGGAAGCGCCGGATGAACTCGAGTGTGGGGAGCGCCGTGGGCTTGCGTTTCTTGGGATTGTTCGGATCCCGTCGCCAGAACGAGACGGTGTCGTGGGTCATGCCGGTGATGCGGGGGTTGGAGATGGCGATGCGATGTGTATATCGGCCGATGTAGTCGACGACCTGCTGGGGTCCGGCGAAGGGTTCCTTGCAGTAGGCGATCCACTTCTTTTTATAGAGCGACCCGATCAGGCGGTTGAACGGCTGATCCGGATCGGGCGAAAGCTCCCCCGTGTCCACGGCGGCCCTCAAGAGGTGCAGGAGCTTGCCTCGGAAGAGACTGCCCAGGACGTTGACGTGGATGAAGAAGTCGTCTCTAGCCGAGATCCATTCTTTCTGGTTGGGAGAAAGTCCGCCGCCGGTGACAACACAGTGGATGTGGGGATGATAGGCCAGCATCTGGGTCCAGGTATGGAGCACAGCAATGAACCCGATGGTGGCGCCGAGGTGTTTGGGATCGGCGGCCAGGGTCAGGAGAGTCTGTGAGGCGGCCTGGAAGAGGAGTTTGTAGCAGAGGCGCTGGTTGGAACGGAAGAGCCGGTGGAGTTGTGAGGGGATGGTGAAGACGACGTGGAAATATGGGATGGGCAGCAGGTCCTTGCGTCTCCCATCGATCCATCGTTCGGTGGGGAGAAACTGGCAGGCCGGGCAGTGACGGTTGCGGCAGGAGTGGTAGACGAAGTGTTGCTTGCCACAGGTGTCGCACTCATAGAGGTGCCCGCCCTGCGCGGCTGTGCGGCAGGTTTCGATGGCGTGCATCGCCTTGAGATGGGAAAGGGGCATGCTGTCGCTGTAGAGGTCGCGATAGGCCGGTCCGAAGCGCGTGAAGATATCGGCGAGAGTGGGAGATGGGGTCATGGCGGTCACCTCCCATTCGCCGGCCAGAGGTCGAGAGGGCTTTTGACTCCTGCCAGGCGGGTTCTGGACAGGTGAAGATAGATGCGGGTGGTTTTGATGTCGGCGTGACCCAGGAGGTCCTGAAGGGTGTACAGATCGATGCCGGACTCGTAGAGGTGGGTGGCGAAGGCGTGGCGGAGAGTCCGGGGGGTGGCAGGCTTCCGGATGGAGGTGCTGCGGAGGGTCTCGAGGAAGGCGCCCTGGATGGTGCGGGCTGAGATGGGACGATCGGCTGTGGTCTCAGGGGTGAAGAGCCACTCCGGAGTCCGGCAGGTTCTCCAGTAGTCACGCAGGAGCCGAAGGGTCTTGTGGGCCAGGAGCGTAAAGCGGTCCTTGTTGCCTTTCCCCTTGTCCACACGGATGCGCCCACGCTGTCGATGTCGGTGAGCTTCAACTGGGCGACCTCGCGCGTCCTGAGGCCCGCCGAATAGATGGTCGTGAAGATGGCATGGTACTTGAGGTTCGGAGCGGCGTTGAGAATGGCCTCGACTTCAGCCTGCGATAGAATGACGGGGAGCCTTTTCCTCTTGCGGGCTTTGGGGATGCGTCTGACGTCCCACGGCTTTCCCAGCGTCACTTCGCTGATGAGCTTCAGCGCACTGTAGGCGTGCTTGATAGAAGACTCGGAAAGGTTGGCCTCGACCAGGTGATGGAGGTAGGCCCGGATGTCGTCAACCCCGGCCTCCTCGACTGGATGCCCGAAGTGATCCTCGAACTTCGCGATGGCGTCCAGGTAGATCTTGCGAGTGTTGTCGGCATACTCGCCCAGAAGCATGTCGATTTCCATCTGCCGGTGTAACGTGCTCATCACTCTTCCTCCTTCGCTAAGGGTTTGTAATGGGATACGGGGAAGATCGCACCTATACCGGCAGATGAAAAAACCTCCGAAGGGCAACCCCTCGGAGGCTCGACTACAACATTCGTGGTTGGTCTCAGCTGATCGGCCCTACCTCACCACTACCGCGAGGCGGTTTCGTTCAACAAGACGGTTCCCGGCTCCTGTCGCTGCGCTCCCTTCGACCCAACCCTCTCTCGTTCCTCAGTCGGGTTCGCGAACCGCGACCGTTAGGCGAAACCGAGGCAGCCAGGCTGCTGGAGAGGCGGCACATCCTGTGCCGTCAACGGCAGACCTTGCTTTCGTACCTTTTACTGTCGATACTTAGGTGAGACTGGAGACCACCAGAACTTGGGCACATGGGGATGAGTCAGACATTCGCACGGGTACAAGACCTGGTATCCCGAGGAGAGATCAGGGTCTCCTTGCACGGACTCGAGGAGCTACAATCCGATTCGGTCCGGGTCCGGGATGTGATAGCAGGTGTGAAGAATGGAGAAGTGGTTGACGACTACCCCGAATATGGTAAGGGACCATGTGTTCTGGTCCTGCAGCGCGACTCAGACGGGGAACCGATTCACATCGTGTGGGGCATACCACACGGGGCTTCGGGTCCGGCGGTGATCGTGACGGGGTATCGGCCTACTGGGGACCGCTGGAGTGACGATTTCCTGAGGAGACGACCATGAAGACATCGCGACGCACGAATCTCGTCCACTGCGGCGAATATGTCGCGGAGGTCGAAGTGGACCTGATTGAGGAAGACGGAGGCTGGTCACCTTACCTGAAGGTTGAGGATGCGGAACGACTCGACGAAGTCAAGCAGGCCTTGGAGGTGGGGGATCTGAAGAGAGCGTCGTCCTTGGGGCGCGTATACCGGCTGACCCCCGTTGATGCCTGACGGTAGGGGACGCTTGCCTGATGGACGCGAATTGCTGGCCTTGCCGTCCTGGCAAGGCCAGTTGTCTTTCGGTCGGCTGGCCAAGCCTCAGCCTCGTTCAACACGTCCACTCGCGGCTGCGCCTGTCACCCGGGCTGCTGAACAACAACAGCGCATCTCGGTCGCCAGTGCTCGACGCAACCCGCCCTGAGAATCCCGGGCGGGTTCGCAAGTTGGCGGATCGTTATGCGCAAGTGCAGCTTGGCACCAGCACAAGCGGCGTGTCACCCAGCCGTGGGTCGAAGTCATGGATGACAGGGAGCGTGAGGCAAAGCAGAGAGCGCTGGACCTGATGGAGCATCTGCGGGAAGAAGTCAAGAAGAACGGAGGATGATTGTGCTCCATTCAGCTCCCAAGATATTCGTCATCGTTGCCATCCAGATCGTCATTGCCTCGGTCCACGCACTCAGGCTGGGACAGATCTTTGATGGTCAAACGTACATCCTTTACTACAGCTACTTTTCGGATATTGTCCTTCCTTTTGCGTGGTATTTCCTCCTGGCACTGATCGAGCCGCAGATTCCGCCGCTACGACAATGGTACGTCAAGGCAGGGATTGTCTTCTCTCTGATGACCCTATCCGAGATCGGCCAATTCTTCGGATTCTATGCCTTTGGTGTGACCTTCGATCCCCTCGACATACTGGCTTTCGGCGCGGGTGTTCTGATTGCCGCATTCGTCGACGTGGGAGTACTCGCGCCGAACTTCGGGTTCTGGGTGACGACGAAGAACGAAGAAGCCCGTGGTGTCAATTGCCCCTAGAAAAGGTGTATGCCCTCTCAAAACGGACCCCGCGGATGTAGTGGATTGAGGGGTCGCTGAGGAAACCGACATGCCGGAGCCCAAGGTAGACTATGATGCCGTCGCGCGGAACTACGATCTCAGGACGAAAGAAGGCTACCTCTCAGGTATAGCCGCCGGCCTGAAAGAGTTGGCGTACGAAGTGGACACTCGTCGCATCCTGGATGTTGAACGAAACCGCTTCGCGGTAGTGGTGAGTTGAACGAAACCGCTTCGCGGTAGTGGTGAGGTAGGGCCGATCAGCTGAGACCAACCACGAATGTTGTAGTCGAGCCTCCGAGGGGTTGCCCT